>JANOKK010000450.1:0-9787 GCA_031419255.1 Betaproteobacteria bacterium | reverse complement strand
GAATTGGCCGGCAAGCACTATCGCGACTTGAAATTCGTCGTCGAGTCCGACGCCACCCAGGCGGAAGCGATGATTGAAAAACTCATGGGTAAACGCGAGCCGCGTGCCACCATTTTGCTGCGCAACCACCGCAAGGATGGCCGCGTGATCTGGTGCGAGTGGTACAACTCAAGCCTGCGCGACGACGACGGAAATATCGTCTCCATTCTTTCGCTTGCCCAGGATGTCACCACCCGTGTGCTCGCCGAAGAGCGCCTCATGCATCAGGCGACACACGACAGTCTGACCGGCCTGCCCAACCGTACCATGTTGCAGGATCGCCTGCGGCAGGCGATCTCGCGCGCGCGGCGCGGCGGACACCGCATCGCTGCAATGTTCATCGATCTCGATCGCTTCAAGGATGTGAACGATACGCTCGGGCATCGCATCGGCGATGAATTGCTGCGCGAAATGGCGGCACGCCTTGGTCGCGTGGTACGCGATGGCGATCTGCTGGTGCGCCTGTCGGGTGATGAATTCATGGTGGTGCTGGAACAGGTGACCGATCTGGAATCGCCGGGCTTGGTCGCGCTCAAATTGCTCGAGGAAATACGCCAACCTTCGCGCATCGAAGGTCACGACATCCATATCTCCGGCTCGATCGGTATCAGTGTATTTCCCGACGATGCCGAGGATGTGGAAACACTGCTCAAAAATGCCGACATGGCGATGTATCGTGCCAAGGAGCTCGGCAAAAACAGTCATCAGGTATTTTCAGCCGATTTGGCAGAGCACGGCTCAACGGCGCGCCTGATGGAGAACGCGCTACGCTCGGCCGTGGTGCGACAGGAGTTTGAGCTCTACTACCAACCAAAAGTCGATATGCAAAGCGGCACAATCGTCGGCGCAGAAGCGTTGTTGCGCTGGCATCATCCGACGCGCGGCACACTCGCTCCCGGCGATTTCATCCACCTCGCCGAAGAAAGCGGGCTCGTGCATGAAATCGGCGACTGGGTGCTTGATAACGCCTTCGCGCAGGCGCGGCGCTGGCACGATGCCGGGTTCACCACATTGCGCATCGCGATCAATCTTTCGGCCGGTCAGTTTCGCGCCACCAATCTCGCCGAACGGATTCGCGAGCGCATCGGGCGTGAAGGATGCCCGCCGCAATCGATCGAAGTCGAAGTCACCGAGACCAGCATGCTGCGCGATCCCGATGGTGTCGGCCGCGCGTTGGCGTCGCTGCGCGAGATGGGATTGCGGGTCGCCATTGACGACTTTGGCACAGGCTATTCAAGCCTTTCGCATTTGAAACGATTCCCGATCGATACGTTGAAAATCGACAAGACCTTCGTGGCCGAAATACTCACTGATCGTGGCGACAGCGCCATCGTCTCGGCGATCATCGCGCTGGCGCGGGCGCTGGATATGGAAGTGATCGCTGAAGGCGTTGAGACTGCCGCCCAGCGCAATATGCTGGCCGCGCAGGGTTGCGACGCGTATCAGGGTTTTTTGTTCAGCCCCGCCCTGCCAGCGGCGCGATTCGAGGCGCTGTTGCAAAGCCAGCAGCCGAGCGCCGAGCGCGATTGATTGCGCCCGCCAGATCCAACCTCATCAATCGGCTTTTTCCTTGTGGCCGGCGAGCGCCGCCTTCAGGTAATAGAACATCGACCATACCGTCAGCACGGCCGCGATCCAGATCAAAATGCGACCGGTGATTCGGCAATCGAGCACGCCGACCAAGGTGCCATCGAACAGCAGGAACGGGATTGCCACCAACTGCGCGACGGTTTTGACTTTGCCGAGCATCGACACGGCCACATTCTTGGACTGGCCCAACTGCGCCATCCACTCGCGCAGCGCCGAAATGGTGATTTCGCGGCCGATGATGATGAGTGCGACGATTGCATCGATACGGCCCAATTCGACCAGCACGATGAGCGCGGCCGCGACCATCAATTTATCGGCAACCGGATCGAGAAACGCGCCGAAAGCCGACGTCTGATTCCATTTCCGCGCGAGGTAGCCGTCGAGCCAATCGGTAATGGCGGCGGCGATGAAAATCCACATCGACACAATATTTGCCTGCCGAGTGGTCAACCACGCTTCGTCGATGTACAGCACTGCGACGAACAACGGAATCGCCGCAATGCGCAGCCATGTCAGGATGTTGGGAATGTTGAGTTTCACGTCGATAGTTTACTTGGAATGCAGGGGCAAACTTATGGTCAATGAAAGCCGCTGTAAATCAATTCCGCCAATTCTTTGCTGATGCCCTCTACCCGCGTCAAGTCGTCCACGCTCGCCGATGCAACGCCCTGCAGGCCACCGAATTGCGCAAGCAAGGCTTTGCGGCGCTTCGGGCCGACACCGGCGATGTCTTCCAGCCGAGACGTATTGCGCTTCTTGGCGCGCCGCGCGCGGTGCCCGGTGATGGCGAAGCGATGCGCTTCATCGCGGATTTGCTGAATCAAATGAAAACCCGGATTGTCTTTTGGTAAATGCAATTCGATGCGCGAAAGCCCCAAGATCAGCGTTTCCAGACCGGGCTTCCGCGCTTCACCCTTGGCAACACCGATCAGCGCGATGTCGGCTAAGCCCAGTTCGGTCATGACCTCTTCGGCGACGCTCAATTGCCCTTTGCCACCATCGATCAGCACCAAATCCGGCCGCGGTCGCGGTGTGGTTTCATCATCTGGTTGTTCGGCTAGCTTCAGGTAGCGTCGCGTGAGCGCGTCGCGCATGGCCGCATAGTCGTCGCCAGGCGTGATGCCGGTGATGTTGTAGCGGCGGTATTCCGATGACTGCATCGCGCCCCGGTCAAACACCACGCAGGATGCAACGGTCGCCTCGCCCATGGTGTGACTGATGTCGAAACATTCGACTCGCTGCAAGTGATCCATGCCGAGCACCTCTTGCATCGCGAGCAATTTTTTCTCCTGCGTCGCTTTGTCGGCGAGGCGCTGCTCGATGGCGAATGATGCGTTCTTCGCCGCCATTGCCATCCACACTTTGCCTTCGCCACTTGGATGCGTAACCACGCGAACTTGTCGACCGGCCATTTCCGTGAGCGTCTCTTCCCATTCGGCCTTGTCAAAAATGCCGTCGAGAATTAGTTGCGGCGGCGGTGCGTCGGTGGCGTAGTGTTGCTCGATAAATGCTTCGACGACGGTCGGCAGATCGGCATCGGCTGCGTTGCCTGGAAAGAAACTCTTGTCGCCCAAATGGCGTCCGCCACGAATCATCACCAGGTTTACGCACCAGGTTCCCGATACTTCGACCGCAGCGATGACGTCGACATCGCGCTCACTGCCGGATTCGACAAATTGTTTGGTGAGAACTTTTTGCAGCGTACGAATTTGATCGCGAAATCCGGCGGCCAGCTCGAACTCCAACGCGGTCGATGCGGCATCCATTTTCGCCGTTAACGCAATCAGCACTTCGTTTTCCTTGCCTTGCAAAAATAATGCTGCATGGCGGATATCGCGCTCGTAATCTTCCGCCGCAATGAGCCCGACGCAAGGTGCCGAACAGCGGCCGATCTGATGCAACAAACACGGCCGCGATCGATGCGAAAATACAGTGTCGTCGCAGGTGCGCAACTTGAATACTTTCTGCAAATGGTGAATTGAATCGCGTACCGCCCATGCCGACGGGAACGGGCCAAAGTAGCGATTGGGTTTCAATTGCGCGCCGCGATAGAAGCGAATTTGCGGAAACGCGTGGCCGGTGAACATGATGTAGGGATAGCTCTTGTCGTCGCGAAACAACACGTTGTAGCGCGGCGCAAACGATTTGATCAGATTGTTTTCGAGCAGCAGCGCTTCTGACTCGCTATGCGTGATCGTGGTTTCGATCGAATCGATATGCGAGACCATCAACGCGGTGCGCGGGCTCGCAAGCTGCCTCGCGAAGTACGACGAGACGCGTTTTTTCAGATCGCGCGCCTTACCGACGTAAATCACTTCGCCGGCCGCGTTTATCATCCGGTACACACCGGGTAATCCGGGCAGTTGTTGCAGAAACGGCTTGGGGTCGAATGGCATGCGTCGTCAGCGTTTCTCAAACATCGTTATTCAGCCAATATGATCGCGGATCGTCGCAAACACCGCCTCAAACATTTCGCCGGTGAGCCGTCGCGTATTGGTATTGTATCGGGAGCAATGATAGCTATCGAACAGCATATGACCGGCGGGCAAAACATGCGTGGCACCGTGCTGAAACTTGCAATGGCCTGCCTTCAGACTCGATGCCGTCAACACGGCCGCGTGCGCGATCGTGCCTAGCGCCAATATTGACGTGGACGGCGGCAATCCGGCGATTTCGTTTTTCAGAAAGCCATTGCAGGTACGAATTTCAACCGGTAACGGTTTGTTTTGCGGCGGCAGACATTTGACTGCGTTGGTGATGCGGCAATCGATCAGGCGCAAGCGGTCGTTCGCTGCCACCGATTGCGGTGCACCCGCAAAGCCAAATTTGTGCAGCGTTTGATAGAGCAGAATACCGGCGTGGTCGCCGGTGAAGGGCCGCCCGGTGCGATTCGCGCCATGGAGGCCGGGTGCGAGGCCGACGATAAGCAATTTCGGTTGCGGCGCGCCAAATGGCGGCACTGGCAGACTAAAATATCCCGGAAAATCGGCGCGCACGTCATCCAGAAAACCGGCGAGTCGCGGACAGGCTCGACAGCCAGCGTCGTAGCTTTGCCCATCACTGGTATTTTTTTTCTTCATCGTGTCCTCAAAAACAAAAGGGCACGCTGACGTGCCCTTTGGATCGGTATTCCAATCGCCAAATCAAACGCGGCGCTTGTATTCGTTGGTGCGGGTGTCGATTTCGATGCGGTCACCGCTTTCGCAAAACAGCGGTACATGGACAATGTGGTTGGTCGGTTTGATGCGCGCCGGTTTTTGCACTTTGCCCGAGGTATCGCCGCGCACGGCGGGTTCGGTCTCGATTTCACGCTCGACGCTATTGGCCATCTCCAGCGAAATCGCGCGGCCATTGTAAAAAATAACTTCGCAAGGCATGCCGTCATCGAGGTAATTGAGCGCGTCGCCCATGTTGTCGGCTTCGACTTCGTACTGGTTGTAATCGCCGTCGACAAAGACATACATCGGATCCTGAAAATACGAATAGGTGCATTCTTTTTTGTCGAGGTTCACGACTTCAAATTTGTCGTCCGCCTTGTACACCGATTCCGTACCCGAATTGGACAGCAGATTTTTCAGTTTCAGTTTGACGACGGCCGAATTACGGCCCGATTTATTGTATTCGGCCTTCTGGATGACCATGGGATCCTTGCCGATCATGACGACGTTGCCGGCGCGGAGTTCGTGTGCGATTTTCATTCGATTACCTAAGACGTTGGAAAGGGTTCAGGCCGAACCGTCATGCGGGTAAGGCGCGCAAAGTGAGTCACGGTTGGGCAAAGCCCTGAATTTTAGCGTTTTTCGCGTGGAAACTCAATAACTGCGATGCAAGATCCGGCATCGCGCGCAAGCGTTTCCCCCAATTGAGCGCATGCGCGTTCAGCACCGGCAATTGCTCGACAAATGCCCGCCACGTTTTGGCGAGGTCGTCTGGCGAAGGTGTATTCCAGGCCAGCCAAAGTGCCCGCAACGCCTGCGCCGCCGGGGCGTCCAGCTGTTCGCAATAAAGATCGAGAAACGCGTTGAGTTTGGCCAAATGCGCGGATTCCGCTTGCGGATACGCTTGCCAAATGAACGGACGTGCCGCCCATTGCGCGCGCACGAACGAGTCCTCGCCGCGCACGAACAAGATGTCGTGTTGCCAAAGCAGTGCATCGAATGCCGCGATAGGTAAAAAAGGCACTTTTTGAAACGCTAGCACTGGCGCGCCGTTTGGAGCATTATTGCCCGGAACGCCTCGTCTATGCTGGAGTTTGTCCAAAAGTCTACCTTCAACGATATCGATCGCGAAGGCATTGCCATCCTGCGTCACCACGTCGAAAAGTGCTTCGACCGGCGCGTTGTCATAGCCAAAAATCAGAATTCCTTGTCTATGCGCGTGCGACGGAAACGGCACCGCTTCGCGCGCAACGATCAATGAGTTCTCACGGAGCAATCCACCCGTGCCGGCGGTAAATCCCGGGAAATAAAAGTGCTTCGTGAGTGGTAACGCGGGATGCGGTGAAGGCAGCAAATGATGCGCCGCCACCCAAGGCTCGGCGCTCAAATACTCAAGATTTATCCACGTTGGGCGCTGACTCATGACCGCCATTGCGGCTAAAAAGTCAGCCGGCAAATCGCAGGCAAAGGCTTCGATGACAAGTGCGGCCGGGTTGTCGATACGAGTCGACTCGCGCCACGCGACGATTTCGACGCCATCGACCAATTGCAGCGCGCGTTCGTCAATGACTTCTGGCACCAGCACATGCATGCTTTTCAGATCATCGATAACCAATCTGACCCGCACCAAATGTTCCACCGAAAGCTGGCGTGCCAAACGCCAGGCGACCCCGACATCGCCGAAATTATCGACGACGCGGCAAAAGATATCGCAGGTGAGCCGCGGTACTTGCAATGCGGTGGTCGACGTCAATCCAGGCCGAGCGTCGCGATCGCGCTACGTGCAGCTTCATAGCGTCCCGCATCGATTTTCCGCGCCGCCGACAAAGCGGCAATGCGCCCTAAACGTCTGGCGAGATCGGCACCTGGCACGACACCATCGGCGCTCAATCCGCCGAGCAATTCATCGGCTTTTGCGGCATCGTTGCAAATCAGCGCGATATCGCAGCCGGCGTTCAGCGCCGCGTGTGCGCGCTGGGTGATATTGCCGGCAACACTGGCACCTTCCATCGATAGCTCGTCGCTGAAAATCAGGCCATCGAAACCCATCCGGCCACGCAGTATTTCCTGCAACCACTTCGCCGAAAAACCGGCCGGGTTAGGATCAACTCTGGGATAGATCACATGCGCCGGCATCACGCCGCCCATGGTGCCATCGGCCAAATCGCGGAACGGCAGCATATCCTCGCGCCAGATGGTCTCGAAATCGCGCTCGTCGATCGGAATCTCGTGATGCGAATCGGCACGAACAAAGCCGTGGCCGGGAAAATGCTTGCCGACCGAAATCATCCCCGCGTCCGCCAAACCTGACATGACACCGCGCGCAAGGATGGAAATGGTCGACGGCATCGAATGAAACGCCCGATCGCCAATCACGCCCGACTCGCCCCAATCGACATCGAGCACCGGCGCAAACGTCATATCGACGCCGTGGTCCAGCAATTCCGAGCCGATCACGTAGCCGACACTCGCCGCGATCTCGATTGCTTCAACCGGCGAGCGATTCCAGCGTTCACCCAGTGCCCGCATCGGCGGGATGGCGGTGAAGCCCGCGCGGAAACGTTGCACGCGGCCACCTTCATGATCCACCGCGATCGGCAGCCACGGTTCGCGCAAAGCGTGAATGGCGCTCGTCAAGCGTTGCAATTGTTCGGGTGACTCAAAACTGCGCGCAAACAAAATCACGCCACCGACCAGCGGATGTTGCAGTCGTTTGATATCGTCGTCGGTTAATTCAAGTCCGACAACATCGGTCATCACCGGGCCGAGGGGGATTTTTATCGTCATGTTGGGTTTTTCTCAAGGACTACAAAGGCCAATGCGTGGTCATCTTCGTCGGAAAGTGAAATGTGCGCGGCGACGATTTTCTCGGCCGCGAATTTCGCCGCCATCGCCGCGCTGGGCGCAATCAACGGCTTGCCGCGCACATCGTGCGCCACCGCCACATCATGCCAGCCAACGGCCTCACCGATGCCGGTTCCCCACGCTTTGGAAAACGCCTCTTTCGCGGCGAATCGCTTTGCCAGAAACTTGGCCGGCTGGCTCGATTCGGCGTACTCGGCCACTTCCGTTTCACTCAGGATGCGATGCAGAAAGCGGTCACCGAATTTGAACAACGTTTCTTCGATGCGCTTGACGCTGACCAGATCGGTGCCGACGCCGTGAATCATTTTGCGACGCCCGCGTTTAATTGCAATCGATAGCGCCGAACCGTTTCGGCCAGCCCGAATTCGAGCGCGTCCGCGATCAAGGCATGGCCAATGGAAACCTCCAGAACGCCCGGCACGCCTTCGACGAATGGCCGAAGGTTGGCGAGGTTCAGGTCATGGCCCGCATTGACACCCAGGCCCGCCTGACGCGCTGCAACGGCGGTATCCGCAAATCGCTGCAATGCGGCGGCGGCATCCGGCGTGCCGAATGCGCGTGCGTAGGGTTCGGTATAGAGCTCGACCCGGTCTGCACCCAAATCTGCGAGCGGCTGCATGGCGCCGGCATCGGCATCCATAAAGAGGCTCACGCGCACGCCCAGCGACTTTACCTCGGCGATGATCGGTGCCAGTTTTTCGGCATCGGCCGGCAAATTCCAGCCGTGATCGGAGGTGAACTGACCGCTTTCGTCAGGCACCAACGTACATTGCGCAGGCCGCATCTGGCGCACGAAATCGAGCAGGCCATGAAAGGGATTGCCTTCGATATTCAATTCCGCGCGCGGCCAATTTCGCATCACGGCCGCCAGATCGCGCACATCGTCGGTGCGAATGTGCCGGCCATCGGGACGCGGGTGAACGGTGATGCCGTCGCCTCCGGCTTCGAGCACGATCGTGGCGGCGCGCGTGACGCTCGGTATGCCGAGGGCGCGGGTATTGCGCAGCAACGCCACTTTGTTGAGATTGACACTAAGCAGCGTCATCTTGCTATCGCAAATCGCGCATCAATTGGCGCGTGTGCAGGACTCTATCGCCCAGCAGGTAATTGATCATTTTTCGCATCAGTTGCTTCGCCTGCATTTGTGTTTGGGGATCCGCATAGTCATTGTTCGACATGTCGAGCAAGGTTTTGCCAGACAATCTAAGCCCATCGTCATTGTACGATTGCGGTGCGGGTTCTCTCGGCGCATTTTCCGCTTTACACGCGACCGGTCCGCGTTCGGTCTGATAGTCATAGGTGGCATCGGGATCCAGCGGGCGGTGCGAATCTGCCTCCTCCACGAGTTGCAATGCATAACCGAGTTCGCGCAACAAATTGACTTCAAATCGCCGCAGGATCTCGGCGATGGCGCGCACCCCGTTGTTGCCGGACGGCAACGCGGCCAACGCACAGACGGCGTCCGCGTAGGCCTCATAAAGATCCTCGTGCGGATCTTCGCGATGCGTGAGCTTCAGCAAAAGTTCATTCAAATAAAATGCCGATAGCAGCGCGGGCCCGGACAATTGCGGCAGAATTTGCTCTTGCTCGGCGGCTTTCAGGGTTTTCATCTCGGATCGGCCAAACCAACTGAGCCTCAATGCCTGAAATGGATTCAGCATGCCGCGCATCGCCGCGTGTGGACGTTTGGCACCCTTCGCGACCACCACCACCCGGCCATGCGTGGCCGTGAAAGCCTCGACGATGAGACTGGTCTCAAGGTAGGGATAGGTGTGCAACACAAACGCGCGGTCGGCATCGGTCGGCATCGCGCGGCTGGGCTTGGCGGCGACGGTGCGCTTGGTGCTCGCGGTTTCGGTCAAGCGGTCATTCATACCCGTATTGGCGAACCAGCGCATCGTCGTCCGCCCAGCCTTTTTTGACGCGCACAAACAATTCGAGATAGACCTTGCCGCCGAAAGTCGCTTCCATGTCCTTGCGGGCATCGGTGCCGATGCGCTTCAAGCGTTCGCCTTTTTCGCCGATCAGGATCGCCTTCTGGCTCGCTTTCTCGACGATGATGCTGGCAAAAATCCGGTGCAGCGACCCGATTTCTTCGTATTTGTCGATCACCACATTGGTCGCGTAAGGCAATT
>JANOKK010000449.1:0-3197 GCA_031419255.1 Betaproteobacteria bacterium | reverse complement strand
TTGTCGGCGTACCAGGCGATCGCGAACAGAAAGCCGATATAGGCAAACGACACGCAAACGATGAACCAGCCTTGTAGCATGCGGGTTCTTTGGCTATGGCGATCGTTCGATCGCGAGGTACATCAACAAAATCAACGCCGCCCACGCGAGGAACAGATACGCGAACAGGATCGGAATGCCGAACAGGGTCGAGCCGACGTTGAACAACGCCAGTATCGGAAAGTTGAACAACACCACGCCCAGCAGAAAAACGCAAACCAGACGCTGACCACGAATGCCGCGCTTGGGATTGCGGCTGACGGTTCGTGAATTGTTGGATAGTGGCGGGGAGGTACGCATCGAATGCTCCGAAGTTTTAGCGTTGCGCTATTTATTCCGGGTGCGCATCACTTGTCAACCTGCGCGAGTTCCAGCGATCCTTCGCGGCCACTCAATGCGGCCTGATACGCGACAGCCAGCGCTGGTCATTGGCGAGTTTGAAGAGTTCATCCGCCGAACCAATTTTTTGCGCCGCCGCGCGCCGCAACAACACCTGGAAAAGTTTCGCGGTGCCCAGGGCATCGGCAACCGCGCGATGCCGTGCCGAAATTGCAATCGAAAAGTGTTCCACCCATTCGTCAAGGCCGTGCAATGCCTGCGGCGCATCGTGGCACAAGGCAGGCGCCAGCAACGCCAAGTCGATGAACGGTGTGGCAAAGTCGATCCCGAGATTTTCGCTGAATGCGCGCTTCAGCATGGTTTCGTCGAACTGCGCATGAAACGCGACACACGGAATCTTCCCGGCGAAATCGAGAAATCCCAGCAACGCGGCGCGCGGCTCGATGGCTTCGCACTGCTCGCCGCCACCAATGCGGTGAATCAGGATATTGCCGCGTCCGCTTGGCTTCTCCTGCCGCAGCACGATTTCGAAACTGTCTTGCATCCGAATCGCGTCGCCGTCGATGGCGACCGCACCGATGGCAAGCAGGCGGTCGCGGCGCATGTCGAGCCCGGTCGTTTCCACGTCCACCACCAGCCAGCGCTGCGTGGGCAGGGGCGCGCGCAAATCCACGGCCTGAATCGACTGCCAGCGCGCGATCGCCGCTTGCGACGCGGCGTCCAGATCTGCGTGAGGCCGCGCGCCGAAAATCGAACTCAGCAAACTCATCGCAAGAAATCCATTTCCAGCCGGCTCTGCAGCTTGCGCGCTTGCCTGAGCGCCTCTTTCAGGATGCGGCGATCCAGCTCATTCAACGCATCGGGATCGACGCGGTTGGGCGCGATGATTCGCTCGCCATCGGGCGGAGCATTGAATTCATCCTGATTGCGAAGGCGCAACAATTGCACAAAGTGAAAGCCATCGATGATCGCCGCCGCCTCGTCGGCCGACATGTTCATGCGCGTCGCAGCCAGGCGAATGCGCTCGGCGGTATTGGTCGCCATCACGCCGTGCTTCAACGCGAAAATTCGTGCCGCATCGATGAACGGTCGCGCGCCCATTTTCTTCAGATCGATCGTTCCCGGCGCAGCGGGGTCGTCAGCGACAAAATCGCGCAGCACGCCCAGCGGGGGCCGCACTTGCAGCGCGTTTTCCGCCATCAGGCGGAAGAAAACATTGCGCGATGCAACTTGCTCGTTCAGCCAATGGCGCAGCGATTCCGCAAGCTCCGTACCGGCCGAATTCGGCGCATGCAACGCGCGGAAATCAAAGAAAATCGCCGCATTCAGGAGCGCCTCCGGATGCGGCGTCGCGATCCAATTGGCAAAGGTCTTGCGCCACTCGGTATCGGTGAGACACCACTTGGGATTCTTCGCCATGATGTCGCCTTTGCAAAGCGGAAATCCACAACGGTCGAGAATGCGGTTGGCCGTGTCGGCAAACTTCAGAAAGGCAGCGCGAATCGGGTCGATGTCTGCGCCATCGCGTGGGGAAAAAATAATCGCGTTGTCTTGATCGGTTGCGAGCGTTTGCTCCATACGGCCTTCGGAACCGAGCCCCAGCCAGCACCACGGCACAATTGGCGGCGCGCTTTCTGTCGCGGCCAGGGCCAGCGCGCGGTCGACGATCGCGTCGTTCAAGGTCGTCACGAATTGTGTCAACTGCTCGGCACCCACGCCCTGCGCCAGCAACGCGCTCACAAGACGCCGCACTTCGAGCGATGCGCGCGACAACGCATCCACCGTGCCGGCATGCTCGATCGCCTTCGCGATCTCGCCGGGCGACAATCGTTGCAGCGTAAAGAGATCGCGTTCGGAAACCACGCCGACCAGTTTTTCCTCTTCCATCACCAGCACATGCCGAAACCGGTATCGCGCCATCGCGCGCGCGGCTTCAAACAACGGCGCGCTCCCCGGCAAACTGAACGGCGCGCGTGTCATCGCCGCTTCAATCGGCGCATCCTGCGCGATGCCCGCCAGCGCGATCCGATCCAGCACATCGCGTTCAGTGAAAATGCCGAGCGGTTTGCCGAGCGGATCGACGATCACCACCGAGCCGATGCGCAGCGCTTTCATCGACTCCAGCACCTTGCGTATCGGCGTTTCCGGCGCGACGGTGACGGGAGCGCGCGCGACGATCGACTTCAACGGGCTCGACAAATTGCGCGCCTCCGATACCCGCGATGTGTATTCGCCCTGAATCTGGCGCCGCGAATGATCGAGCAATGCCGCGAGCCGGCGCGTCGCGAAATCGCGGAACGGTCGCGATACATCCATCACATGTTCGAAATCCTCGAGTGGGAGTTGGTAGCAAAACGTGTCCTCGGCCGCGACAAAATTGAGGGCGCTCGCGCGCCGCGAGATCAGTGCGCCAATCGGGAAACACTCACCCGCCGCCAATGTGAGCAACGCGTCAGTTGCGTCAGCGGTTTTTGAGTCGCGCCCATGCACGAGGCCTTTTTGCACAATGAACATCGTGCGCGCATTGCCTTGGCCCGGCGTCAGCAGTGTTTCGCCCTTCGCGAAATATGCGAGCGACAAGTGCATCGCAAGATACTGCAACGCCGTCGCTTCCATCTCGTTGAACGGCGCGTGATGGCGAAGTTCTTCGATCGTGGAGGCGATCAGCGATGGGGCCGGTTGCGAGTGATTGGGTGGCGGCATGATTCAATGCGCCTCGGCAAATCGTGCCGTGAATTTCACAGTGGACTCCATGGCACGTTTGCCAACGGGTACTTCTATTTACCCTGTCATTCTCGCGCACGCGGGAATCCATTTTT
>JANOKK010000448.1:0-5011 GCA_031419255.1 Betaproteobacteria bacterium | reverse complement strand
GACCCCACCGCGATCGCAGGTGCCTTGCCGGATTACATGGCCGCGACGCGAGAACCGATAAAGGGTCTGACCATCGGCGTGCCCACCGCGTTCTATGTCGATGACCTCGATCCCGAAGTCGCCCGCATTCTCGAAGAAGCGCTGACGGTGCTCAAGCACGAGGGCGCCAATATCGTTCAGGTCGAATTGTCCGAGCAGCGCCAGCTCACGGCGGCGTGCCAGTTCGTGCTCGCGACCGAAGCCGCAGCGTTCCACAAGCGCTGGATGATCGAACGCCCCGGCGACTATGGCGCGCAGGTCCTGATGCGACTGCAGAACGGGCTGGCAGTGTCCGGCGTATCCTATCTGGAGGCGATGCGCTGGCGCGGTCCGGCGCTGGCCGCACCGGTTCGCGACCATCGGCAATTAGCGTATGGGTGCCGGATAAGGCGGCTTTTTTTGCGGCCAGCACTTTGGTCAACATGCCGCCGCGACCCAATGCGGAACCGCTACCACCCGCCATCGCGGTTAATGCCGGGTCGGCCGCATCGGCCGTCTGAATCAAGTGGGCGGACGGCTCGCGGCGCGGATCGGCGCTGAACAAGCCTTTCTGATCGGTGAGAATAACCAGGTGATCGGCGTCGATCAAATTCGCGACCAGCGCGCCAAGCGTATCGTTGTCGCCGAATTTGATTTCATCGGTGACGACGGTATCGTTTTCATTCACTACCGGCACGACGCCGAGCGACAACAACGTGGTCAAGGTCGAGCGCGCGTTCAAATAGCGTTTGCGGTCAGCGAGATCGTCGTGCGTCAGCAAGATTTGCGCAGTCGCCACTTGATGCTCGCGAAATGCGGATTCATAAACCTGCACGAGCCCCATTTGCCCGACTGCCGCCGCAGCCTGCAATTGATTGACTTCGTGCGGACGGATTTTCCAGCCGAGGCGCTGCATACCTTCGGCGATTGCACCAGACGACACCAGCACCACTTCCACGCCCTGGCTGCGCAGCGCCGTGATCTGCGCGACCCAGCGCGTGATCAAAGCATGATCCACGCCCACGCCATTGTTGGTGATGAGCGTCGATCCGATCTTGACGACAATGCGTTTCGCGCCTTGCATGCTGCTTACGTTTCCGTGGCCGCTTGTTCCGCCGCTACTCGCACTGAGATGAGGTGATCCATGATCGCGTACGTCAATTCCTTGCAACCATCGGCCTTCATCGCGGAGATTGAGAAATGTGGGCCTTTCCACTTCAAGCCTTTGATGATCGCCTTGACGCGTTTTTCTGCCTCAGCCGACTCGAGCAAATCAATTTTGTTTAACACCAGCCAGCGCGGTTTATCGAATAGCGATTGATCATACTTTTTCAATTCATTCGCCAGTGCCTTTGCCTCTTTCACCGGGTCGGTCGCCGGATCGAATGGCGCGATGTCCACCAGATGCAAGAGTAAATTGGTGCGTTGCAAATGTTTCAGAAACAGATGACCCAACCCCGCGCCTTCGGCAGCACCCTCGATCAGGCCGGGCACATCTGCAATCACGAAACTCTTGTTGTCGCTCACCCGAACCACGCCCAGATTTGGATGGAGCGTGGTGAAAGGGTAGTCCGCCACTTTTGGCCGCGCAGCCGAAACCGAGCGAATGAACGTGGACTTGCCCGCATTCGGCATGCCAAGCAAACCCACATCCGCCAGCACTTTCAATTCAAAGTGGATGTCTTTCGATTCGCCATCCTCTCCCGGCGTGGTTTGGCGCGGCGCGCGGTTGGTCGAGCTTTTGAAGTGCAAATTGCCCATGCCGCCGCGCCCACCCTGCGCGACCTTGACTTGCTCGCCATCGTGCGTGAGATCGGCGATCACTTGCTCGTTGGTCAAATCCTTGATCAGCGTGCCAACGGGAACCCGTAGATAAATATCGTCTGCGCCACGTCCGTTGCAGCCCGCACCGCGCCCGCCATTGCCATCTTTGGCGCGAAAAATGCGCGCGAAGCGGTAATCGACCAGTGTATTGATATCTTTATCGGCGACCACATAAATGTCGCCGCCGCGCCCGCCATCGCCGCCGTCCGGGCCACCTTTGGGGATATGCTTTTCGCGGCGCATGGAGGCGGATCCGTTCCCACCCTTTCCGGCGTAAATTTCAATGCGCGCTTCGTCGATGAATTTCATGGTTTCTATTCTATCGCCAGTAAATTGTGGTTTCGGCGTTGTCGCGAGTGAAGGGTTTCAGTGAATTGGAGATCATTTTTTTGCCACAGATGAACGCAGATAAACACAGATGAAGAGCTCAATAGCGAAATGACAATCGTCGAACTCTGTATTGATGCGCCCGGACTTTTTTAATCTGTGTTCATCCGCGGCAAAAATTTTTTTCCAATTCAGTTCGCCACAACACGGCAAAAACAAAAAAGGCCCCGAAGATCGCTCTTCGGAGCCTTTGGATACCGTTTGAAAAAACTAAACGGCTTGAATGCTAATCGTGCGAACTTTTTTCGCCCCCTTGACGGCAAACAAAACCTTGCCGTCCTTGAGCGCGAAAAGAGTGTGATCCTTGCCCATGCCCACGTTGTCGCCGGCGTGGAACTGGGTGCCGCGCTGACGAACGATGATGGAACCGGCGGGAATCAACTCGCCGCCGAAGGCTTTTACGCCGAGGCGTTTCGATTCCGAATCGCGACCGTTGCGTGAACTGCCGCCTGCTTTTTTATGTGCCATGAGTTATCTCCTTATGCCGTAATCTCACCGATTTGAATCTCGGTGAAATTCTGGCGATGGCCCTGACGCTTTTGATAATGCTTGCGACGGCGCATTTTGAAAATCGTCACTTTGTCGTGACGGCCCTGGGAGACAACGGTGGCGTTGACGCGCGCGCCGGCTATAAGAGGTTTGCCGATGGTGACGGCATCGCCGACTCCCACCATCAAAACCTGATCGAGCACGATTTGCGAGCCCACGTCCGCCGGTATCTGTTCTATTTTAAGTTTTTCGCCGGCCTGGACTCGGTACTGCTTCCCGCCGGTTTTTATGACCGCGTACATGGTTGAACTCCAAAAATGGGTGAATGCAATCGGGATTGCGTTTACGTAATTTCCGTCGAGTTTCGACAGAACCCGCTATGATACGGGCTTTTCCGCCACCAGTCAAACCCATTTCGGCGATTTATCTTATCGAAACATGGGTTTACTCTTCAAAACCGCACACGTTGGCGCGCTAAACCAAGTCCCGATGAATTCACCCACCCATCCGCTCAACCTCGACAATATCCGCGCCAACATTGCCCCCGATTTGCTGGCGGTGGACGGCGTGATTCGCAGGCGTCTTGCCTCGGACGTCGTCCTCATCAATCAGATTTCGAATTACATCATCGAGTCCGGCGGCAAACGGTTGCGCCCGGCGTTGGTGGTGCTCGCGGGCAATCACTTTGGCGCCGATCGCGCACATTGCCATGATTTGGCGGCGATTATCGAATTCATTCATACGGCAACTCTGCTTCACGACGATGTGGTGGACGAATCCGATCTTCGCCGTGGCCGAAAAACCGCGAGCTCGCAATTCGGCAACGCAGCGGCCGTATTGGTGGGCGATTTTCTGTATTCGCGCGCATTTCAAATGATGGTCGCGATCGGCTCGGTCAGGGTAATGGACGTGTTGGCCGAGGCGACCAATATCATCGCCGAAGGCGAAGTGTTGCAATTGCTCAACATCCACGACCCGGAAACCGACGAAGCGAAATATCTGCGCGTTGTCAGATTCAAGACGGCGAAATTGTTTGAGGCCGCGTGCCGCGTTGGCGCGATCCTCGGCAATGCGTCTAACGAGGATGAACTCGCGATCGCCAATTACGGCATGCATCTTGGCACCGCGTTTCAATTGATCGACGACGTCCTTGACTATTCCGGCGACATCGGCGAGACCGGAAAAAATATTGGCGATGATCTCGCCGAAGGCAAACCGACACTGCCGTTAATCCATGCATTGACGCATGGCGATGCGCAACAGAAGGCCGCGATCCGGCGCGCAATCGAACATGGCGGGCGCGCGGAAATGGCAGTCGTGATTGCCGCCATCAAAGCCACCGGCGCGCTTGATTACACACGTGAACAAGCGCATCGCGAAGCGCGCGTCGCCGAAGCTGCAATCGCGAATCTCAAGGGTTCCGAATACAAAGACGCTCTGCTACAATTATGCGTTTTTGCGGTTGAGCGACGGTACTGATTTGCCATATCGAACGGGGTGTAGCTTAGCCTGGTAGAGCGCTACGTTCGGGACGTAGAGGCCGGAGGTTCGAATCCTCTCACCCCGACCAGATTCGAAACATAAAAAGCCGGCGTGAGCCGGCTTTTTATTTGGGTCGAAACTTGCTTGGTGCGACATGTCCTCAATCAAAACCCACCATTGTTCCTGCCGGAATCAATTGTGTCGACCCAACGCGCGACAGCGCAGTCTGCGCTACGATTGCAAAATCGTTTTAATGCAAGGATGGTGGCAAGGTCATGGGAAAAATTCTGTTGTTCGTCGCGGTCGGCATTCTGGCCTGGCTGTTGATCAAGGGCCTGGGCAAGAAATTGGGCGGCGGCGCGAAACGCGATACATCATCTATTGATGGGCCGGAGAAAATGGTGAAATGCGATCTCTGCGGCGTCTTCATGCCCGAGTCCGAGAGCATGCAACTCGATGGCAAAAAAACCTGCCTGACACCGCAGCAATGTCTGCACCGCCAATCCGCGTGAGCCTTCGCGCGTCCTACGCTCGATGTTAGCCGCACCTGCCCCCGCCCCCGCCCCCGCCCACCGCGCTGGCGCGGCTCGCCGCATCGATCCGGTGACGTTATCGCGGCACGCGGACGCGGTCTGGCCATCGCTATCCACATTCTGTTCCTACCGGGTGATCATCGCGGTCATCATGGCGCTGTCGGTGTGGGGCTCGCAACGGTATCAAGTGCTGATCGCCGCCTCGCCGGCCTTGGCGCTGTGGTCGCTCGGGTTCTATTTTGTCGCGGCGGTCGGCTTGCTGGGGCTTGCGCATTTGC
>JANOKK010000447.1:0-2544 GCA_031419255.1 Betaproteobacteria bacterium | reverse complement strand
TTCATCGAAGGCCGCATCAATGAAATTGATACCAAATTATCGAGCGCGCAAGTGATCGATCCAGCCACGCTCGAAGACGACGGTCGCGTGGTGTTTGGGGTGACGGTCGATCTTGAAGCAGTCGAATCCGGAGAAAAGCTCTCCTACCAAATCGTTGGGGAAGATGAAGCCGATATCAAACAGCACAAGATTTCGTTCTCATCGCCGATCGCGCGCGCGATGATCGGCAAAAGCGCGGGCGACGTCGTGGAAGTGCGTGCGCCGGGCGGCAATACGGAATACGAAATTGTCGACGTTCGTTACGCCTGACAAACTCTATATTCGGCGGGGGTTTCAGGGCATTTAATCCTGAAGAGCCGCACCGGTGCTGGTGTTTGTTAAATTGTTCGTGGTTTGCGCTTGGTGGAAAGCTTTGTCCCAAACCCCGAACTGCCCTTGCCCACCCCCTTCGATGTTGGCACGGCAACGCCTTTTTCACGAGGCTTGCGCTGTGAGCGACTCGTGACGCCGGCTTTGGCACCAAATTTGGTGCCGGTCTTGGTACGCGGCGCGGCAGAACCTTTGACGCCGGTTCGTCGGTCGGAGCGCTTCGGCAATGAATCCTTTTCCGCAACCTCAGGATGCTTGCGCCAAATAATGAGCGTCTTGCCGATGTGCTGCACCGGTGCTGCGTGCAAGGCCTGACAAATTTCATGTAGCCACGATTCGCGCGCTTCGCGGTCGTCGGTGGTGGCGCGGATCTTGATCAATTCATGCGCTTTCAGACTACGCTCGATTTCGACAATGACGGCGGGAGTCAAACCCAAGTCGCCGATTCGTACGATCGGGTCGAGGTTATGTGCCAGGGCTTTGAGCGCGCGGCGCTCGATGGGGGATAATGTGGTTTTCATCGCGTGATTATACGACTCGCCCATCATGGCTAACGCCCGCCCGAAGAATAGCCGCGACTGGGTCAAGCGGCACCTGAGTGACCCCTACGTGAAACGCTCGCAGGCGGACGGCTATCGGTCGCGTTCAACCTACAAGCTCTCCGAAATCATCGAAAAAGAATCGCTGATGAAGCCCGGCATGACCGTGGTCGATCTGGGCTCAGCCCCCGGCGGATGGTCGCAATGGGTGGCGAAAAAAGTCGGCGCGAAAGGCAAAGTGGTCGCCATCGACATACTCGAGATGGCACCGGTCGCCGGGGTCAATTTCATACAGGCGGATTTCTCCCACGAGGCCGGTCTCAATGCCGTTGTCGAGGCAATTGGTGGCAAGAATGAAAAGGTCGATCTTGTGATTTCCGATATGGCCCCCAACCTCACAGGTATCGGTATTACCGATCAGGCACGATTATTTACGCTGGGTGAGCTTGCGCTGGAATTTGCGGTCACGTTTCTGAAACCAAATGGTGTTTTTCTGGTCAAGGTATTTCAGGGTGCGGGCTTTGAGCCGTTTGTGAAATTGATGCGCAGCCATTTCCGTCACGTCGCGGCCAAAAAGCCCGATGCGTCGCGCGATGAAAGCCGCGAAACGTATTTGCTGGCTCGCGATATAAAGGCTCCAAACGATTGAATCCAAAGGACTAAATGCTTCGGATAGTGTACGATGACTGTCCCGTTAAAAAGTTGGCGCGGGTTTGCAGGACTTTTAGTGTCGCGTTGAAAAATACTAAGGAATTTTTGTGAATAACTGGGTGAAGAATATCGGTTTCTGGCTCGTGATCGGCATCGTGTTGATGATGTTGTTCATGCAGGTCACCAAGAGCGGCGCCGCGCGCAGCGACATGGATTATTCCACGCTGATGCAGGAAGCCAAAAATGGCAACGTCGAAAAGATCACCCAGGAGGGTGCGCGCAAGCTGCGCGTGCAGACTCGCGACAATAAGGTCTACACGACCTATGCGCCGGGCGATTTGTTCATGTGGGAAGACCTGCGCAAATCAGGCGTGAAGATCGAAGGTAAGCCGGACGAAGAGCAGGGCTTGCTGATGTCGATATTCATTTCATGGTTCCCGATGCTGTTGCTTATCGGCATTTGGCTCTATTTCATGCGCCAGATGCAGGGTGGCGGCAAGGGCGGCGCGTTCTCGTTCGGTAAAAGCCGCGCCAAGATGCTCGATGAGGGCAATAACCCCGTGACCTTTGCCGATGTGGCCGGTTGCGATGAAGCCAAAGAAGAACTTTCCGAGCTGGTCGATTTCCTGCGTGATCCGTCGAAGTTTCAAAAATTGGGCGGGCGCATTCCGCGCGGCGTGCTGATGGTGGGCTCACCCGGCACCGGCAAAACGTTGCTTGCACGTGCGATTGCGGGAGAGGCGAAAGTTCCATTCTTTTCGATTTCCGGCTCCGATTTTGTCGAAATGTTTGTCGGCGTCGGTGCGGCGCGCGTTCGCGATATGTTCGAGCAGGCGAAGAAAAATTCGCCGTGCATTGTGTTCATCGATGAGATCGATGCGGTCGGTCGCCAGCGTGGCGCAGGTCTTGGTGGCGGTAACGATGAGCGCGAACAAACGCTGAATCAATTGCTGGTCGAGATGGATGGCTTTGAGGCGTCTGTCGG
>JANOKK010000446.1:0-14491 GCA_031419255.1 Betaproteobacteria bacterium | reverse complement strand
GAGGCATACAGCAACTGTCGTTTGGCAACTTTGTAGTCGACCGCAAAGCGTCCCGTCGATTTGCTGAATTTCTTTTGATCATACGTAGCGCCCAGCAGGATGCTCGGGTCGGCCGGGTCGCAATAGAAACCTGGACCGCGCGCGGGCACGCAATTCGAGACGCCTGCCGTGCCGAAAGATGTTGTGGCCGGCCCCGGCGTATCAAAATTGATCAGCGTGGCGTCGCGCAATCCGGCGGCATTGCGAGGGGCGATCGAATTGGTATTGGCGAACTTGAAATCTTTCTTGTCTTCGGTTCGACGACCACCAAGTGTCAATGTCAACTGGTCGGACAGTTTCCACGAGAATTGCGCGTAGATCGCATTCGATTCGGTCTCGGCGATCGGATCGTCAAAAAATGCGCCGCCGTTTTGCGCGAGTGTGAGCGGAGCCGAAAGCGCTTCGGAGCGGATGATGCGCGGTTGCTGAACACTGTAGAGGGTGCCGCGCAATTTGTCCTTGAAGTAGTAGTAGCCGGCGACATAACCGAGCGGCCCTTTGTCGCCGGAAAGAATCTGCAACTCTTGCGAAAAGGTTTTTGCCTTGGTCAATTGATAATCGATGAAAACCTGCGACGCCGACATGTCGGAGTCAGCGGTACGTTCAACCTTGAAATCGGCGGCACCGGTGATGGATTTCAACGTGAACGCATCGAATTTGTACGCCATGTCGAGCGAGCTGCTTTTGTCGGTAAGTTTCTGGAAGGACTGATAGTTGGTGTCGATCCGATAGGCATTGCCCGCCGCATGAATCGGAATGCCCAGATCAACACCCGCGCCGATGGCATTGGCACCCGCTCCCGCGCCTGCCCCGACCGTGCGGGTGCAGTCAATCACTGCGTCGCGGTTGCCGCCGCGTACGTTCAACGTCAACTGCGACGAATTGAAAAGCTGCTGACACGATGCGCGATCCAGAAACGTTCCGCCTTGCTTGTAGCCGAACGCGGATCCACCGTTACCGCCCTGGTCGGCGACTTCGGTTCTGAAGGTCGCATCGAATTGTGAGTTAGGTTTGAATCGCACCGACAGACGGCCATATCTCAAATCCTGATCGAACAAGTCGGCGGCAGGATTAAAGCTGTTCTTTACGTAGCCGTCGGCCTTGTCGTAGGCACCCGCCAAGCGGACGGCGACGGTGTCGCTTGCCGGAATATTCAGCACACCCTCGACCCGCGTTTTTTTGAATGCGCCGAACAACAGGCTCGCCGACGATTGGAACTGGCCGAAGATGGGTTCATTGGTAATGATGGAAATATTTCCGCCGAAGGTATTGCGCCCATAAAGCGTGCCTTGCGGGCCGCGTTGAATCTCGACGCGTGCAATGTCGACGAAGCCCGACAGTGCTTGCTGCGACCTTGATTTGTACACGCCATCGACAAAGAAGCCGATGGTGGTATCGCCGTTGACTGCCACGTTTTCGGTACGCACGCCGCGCATTGCCGGCCGCGCGTCGCTGCCGGAACGCCCGAAAGTAAAGCCGGGCGAAACCCCCTCCATTTGCGAAAGGTCGGTAATGTTGCGATTGGCGAGCTCGTCGGCGGTGATTGCGGTCACCGAGAGCGGAATCTCCTGTTTGTTCTCGGCCCGACGCTGCGCCGTGACGACGATTTCTTCCAGCGCGGTCGATTTGGCGGCGGGCGGCGTCTGCGCGATTGCGACACCGATTCCAACGCCGTTGGCGGCACCCAATGCTGCCGCGATTTGCACCACGAGTGTTTTGCGGGCCCAAGTATTCATCGTATTTCTCCCATTGCGATCATTGCGGGGTGCCAGCGGCGACTGTCGCCAGCACATCGAATCCACTTCTGAAAAAGGCGTACTGCGAATGCAACTGGGTGCGCCACCGCGTACAAATTCTTGGAAAAACGCAACATGAGCGGTAGCCGTGCCTCAATTCGTGCCAAATATAACAGGCTTTATGCATTCGCAGTCAAGTACTGTTGTTTTTTCGCACAAGTTCGGGTGGCTCACTGCCACTTTCTTATGGCTACATAGTATCTTGATGTCGCTATCAGGCGATGCAGTCGCATGCATGCGAGGCATTCGGTGCGGCGCGAATCGTCTATACTCGACGCCACCAACTTGCATCGAAAGCCAGACAAAATGACCGTTCGCAAGCCGCGGCTGGGTGCCAAACCGTCTGTCGCGCCGTCTGCCACCAATGTGCCGCACCGCAGTGTGACCTCCTACGATGTCGCCTTGCGCGCAGGCGTTTCCCAATCGGCGGTGTCGCGCTGCTTTAAGCCCGGAGCCAGCGTCTCGCCGGCGATGCGCGCCCGCGTGGCCAAGGCGGCGAAGGAGCTGGATTTCACGCCGAATGCGATTGCCCGTAGCCTGATCACGCGCCGTTCCAATCTGGTCGCGGTACTGATTTCGAATTTGACCAACCTGTACTATCCCGAGGTGCTGTCTGAGCTCAGCCAACAGTTCGTCAGGAACGGCATGCGTGTGCTGCTGTTCACGTTGCCGCACGAAGCCGACGTGGATAACACTATCGCGCGGGTATGGGAATATCAGGTGGACGGTGTTATCGCCGCTGCGCGTCTCACTGCGCAGCAGGTCGCGGAATTCGAGCGGCGCCGGATTCCATTTGTCCTCTACAACCGCAGCCTGCGCGACAAGGCGGTGAATGCGGTGGTATGCGATCAGATTGCCGGCGCGCGGATGTTGGTCACGCGGCTCGCCGCGGCGGGACACAAGCGATTCGCGATCATTGGCGGACCCAAGGATTCAGTCGTCGGGCAAGAGCGCACCAAGGGTGCCCGCGAACGCATCGCCGAATTAGGTCTGCGCGAGCCGTTGGTGGTGCCGGGCAATTACGATTATGAAAGCGGCGCAATCGGTTTGCGCGAAATCGTCAGACAACTCGGGCGCGTGCCCGATGCGATCATCTGCGGCAACGACGTGATGGCAATCGGCTGTGTGGACACGGCGCGCCACGAATTGGGATTGCAGGTGCCGGCGAAATTATCGGTCGCCGGATTCGATGGTGTCGAGCCTTCCACCTGGCTCAGCTACAACCTGACCACGCTGCGGCAACCCGTGCAACAAATGGCGCAAGCCGCTGCCGATATGCTGACGGCACTCATCGGCAACCCCGGGGCCGAGCCCGAAAAGCGCGTGTTTACTGCCCAATTCATCGAGGGCGGCACGTCGCGCCTCGGCAAGGAGATTGAATGAACCGCATCCTCACTACCCACGTCGGCAGCCTGCCGCGTTCGGCGCGCGTGACCGAACTCATTTTCGCGCACGAACTCGGCAGCGGTGTCGATGCGTTGGAATTCGATACCACCATGGCTGACGCGGTGCGCACGGTGGTCGCGCGTCAGGTGGCGGCGGGCATCGATCTGGTGAGCGACGGCGAGCAATCGAAGATCAGCTATGCAACTTACATCAAGGATCGGATCACTGGCTTCGATGGCGACAGTCCGCGCCGCGTGCCGCAGGATCTGGAGGCGTTTCCGACCTTTATGAAACGCCTGGCCGCGTCGGGCGGCTCACCACAATATCGGCGCCCGCGTTGCGTCGGTCCGATCGCACTAAAAACGCTCGATCCGCTGCATGCCGATATCAAGCATTTCAAATCCGCGATCGCGGCGACGCCACCGACCGGGACATTCATGAACGCGGCATCACCGGGCGTGATCGCGCTGTTTCAACCCAATGAATACTATCCCTCGCACGAGGCCTACCTGCAGGCGCTGGCCGAGGCGATGCGACCCGAATATGAGGCGATCGTCGCCGCGGGTTTCGTATTGCAGCTCGATAGCCCCGATCTGGGATTGGGTCGCCATATGATGTTTAAGGACAAGCCCGAAAGCGAATACATCGGTCTGGCGAATCAGCATGTCGAGGCGCTCAACACGGCGCTGCGCAACATCCCGGCCGAGCGCGTGCGGATGCACGTTTGCTGGGGCAATTACGAAGGCCCTCACCATTGCGACGTGCCGATGGACATCGTGCTGCCGATAGCGCTGCGCGCGAAACCGCAGGCGCTGCTGTTTGAATCATCGAATCCGCGGCATGCACACGAGTGGACGGTTTTCCGCGACGCAAAAATTCCAGACGACAAGATTCTGGTGCCCGGCGTGCTCGATTCCGTGACGAATTTCATCGAGCATCCCATGCTGGTTGCCGAGCGGATCGAGCGTTTCGCCAACATTGTCGGTCGAGACCGCGTGATCGCCGGCACCGATTGCGGCTTTTCGACGTTTGCCGGATTCGGCAATGTCGACGCAGAAATTGTCTATGCCAAACTCGGTGCACTCGCCGAAGGTGCGGCAATCGCGTCGAAGCGCCTGTGGGGAAGCGGTTCGCAATGACAAGAATCGAGACGTTTCGTACCCGCTTGCGCGCGGGCGAGGCGATGATGGGGACATTCCTGAAAACGCCGTCAGCCATCGTTTGCGAGGTGCTTGGCCTTACGCCGCTAGCCTGCGTTTGCATCGATGCCGAACATGCGCCATTCGGCAGAATGGAGATCGACGCATGCGTGGCCGCGTTCCGCGCCGCCGACATGCCGACGCTGGTGCGCGTACAGACGGGCAACGCAGGCGAAATTCTGGGTGCGCTGGATTGCGGCGCAACGGGCGTGGTGCTGCCGCACGTCGTCTCCGGACCGCAAGCCGCCGAGCTTGCGCGGGCCGCGCATTACGGGCCGGGTGGCCGCGGCTATGCGGGATCGAGCCGTGCCGCGCGCTACACCACCAAGCCGATGTCTGAACACATTCGCGACAGCGCCGCGCGCACCACGGTGATCGCCCAGATCGAAGATGCGGAGGCATTGCCGAATCTCGATGCGATCGCCGCCGCGGAAAATATCGATTGCCTGTTTGTGGGCCGCATGGATCTTACGGTCTCGCTTGGTGCGGCCAGTCCGCAGGACGGACGCGTGATAGATGCAGTTGAGCAAATTTGCACCGCCGGACAAAGGCATGGCAAGGCGGTCGGAATGTTTTTTCCGCCCGGTGAGGATTGCGCGATGTGGCGGAAAAAAGGCGCGACGTTTTTCCTGCTGGGTTCCGATCAACAGTTTCTGTTGGATGGTGCGCGGGCGCTGGCAGGGAGGATTGGGCCTGTCGCCTGACGCACCAAAAACAAGGGAATTATTGAGAATTACATTAGTGCGTGACCATAGTTCAAGTTCGTTCGTCATTCCGGCGAAGGCCGGAATCCAGCCCATCGTATTGTTCAAAACAACGACAGGGCTGGTTCCCGGCCTCCGCCGGGACGACGGAATTTGTCTCAACGTTCGTAACTCTCAATAATTTTGACTATTGAGGTGATCGTCCGCATCACCTTTGATTTCCATCGCAAGGTTGTCGGTCGGACAACCAATCATCACCCCGGCGAAAGCACCGTAACTTGGGTGCGCCTGAGCAGTTTCTTGAAATCGGTGTCAAATGTGACCAGGTGTTCACTGAGTTGAATCACCGCTGCGGCGAGCCATGCGTCTGGAATATCGTTCGCGGCCAGTTTTTTTTCAATACACAGTTGTCGCAACATCGGCCACTCGGTGCCGAGAGGCGGCATTTCAACACCCGGCACCGCCAACACCGCATCCATGAATCCAATGGCATCTTCCACCGGCGTTGGGCGAACGAATATCTTTGAATTGGTCACCAGTCGCAGGAAACTGGCAACCACCATCGGCATGAGTTTCACACTTGCTCCATCGGCACAAGCCGCGATGGCTTCCTCCAGGCACGCGTACGCGGCTTTGTGATGAGGATGATCGCTTCGCGATGCGGCGATCAGAATATTCACATCAGGCGTCATCGTCGGCAGCGTCGAGCATCGATCTATTGCTGCGTGCGTCTATGCCGGCGACCAATCCACCGCGTCCCTTGAAAACGGGAAGTTTTCTGGTCGCTGGTTTTGCCGGGGCACGTGAAGCGCGCGAAGCGCGCAGGCGAAGCTGCAATCCTTCTTCAATCAGCCGCGTCAGGCTGGTTTGCTGCCGCGCGGCCAGTGCCTTTGCATTTGCCAGCAGGGCATCGTTTATGTCTAGCGTGGTCTTCATGGATTGACTATACAGATTTCTGTACAAGTTGCCAATGGCCTTGGCAGACATGGTCCAGGCACACAACTTTCCTGCACTGATCCGGCGCGTGTGAACGTGGACGGACAGCGTGTTTTTCGCTTTGACGTCGATAAGATCTGCGTCAAAGGCGTCGGCGTCATCCATTCGGAAATAAGTCGGGCAAGTGACGAATGGCACTTGTTTAAGGCAACTGTAGCCCGGAAGAAGCGCAGCGGATTCCGGGAAATTGGCGCAAATTGCGAAATCGACCCCGGAAAACGTTGCGCTTCTTCCGGGCTACCGGTCACGTCCGGCGTTATTTTTCGGCTTATGCAAGTGCCATTCGGGCAAGAGTCGCGTGGCGGCAATCCCCATCACGCCTGCGTGTTGAGCACCTGCATCCACAACGCAACCTCATCCACCAGCACCCATTCCCGCAGCACCCGCCCGGCGAAAAACTCGGCGTGATTGATGCCAAGGATTTCAATGGGCTTGCCGGTTGGCACACCGAACGCGGTTCCGCCCGAGTGCAGGGTGCGCGCGCGCCAGCGCATTGCCACACGGTCGGCACGACCATTGCCGCGTTGCACGGCGAGATGCTCGATATCGATTGATTGCACAGCGAAAGTCGTGAACAACGCTTGCCAAAATTGGGCAACTTCATCGTGGCCGAACAACGTGCGTCCACCCGGGCCGATGTGATGAACGGCGTCATCGTAAGCCGAGTCAATTCGCACCTTGCCTGCGGCAAAATTGCGCAACGCATCCGCATACTTTTGCGCCAAAGAATCCTCGCTGATGAGTGACGCGTAGCCTGCCGGTGCTACGCCCGCAACCGGCTTGCTCCATCCCCCGCGTTCCTGTAGCCATCGAGCGGCAAGATCGCGCGGTGAAACGCCGATCTGATTCGCGATTGCGGCCTGATCGCGCACCAGCCATTCATGAATGATGCGGTTGTCCTTGCAGACACAATCGGCGATGGTGCGGACATGAATCTTTTTGCCGGTTGGCGTGCCGAATGCGCCATCGCCCTGGTGTGTCATGGTTGAGATGATGCGGTGCGAACTGAGAAATCCACCGCTCGCGTCGCCCGATTGAATGATGTCTTCGGCAAGCAATCGTCGGTCGGGGAAGGCGACCAGAGTCGCTTTCGTCCCATTGATGACATCCTCGATCGACGTCGTCACCGATGACGGCGTTTCGACGATGCACGGATCGCTGTAATAGCGGCGGATGTCGTCGATGCGCCGCCCCTCCCAAATGCGCGCGGTAATTTCGCGGATGTAGTGATCGAGATCGCGGAATTCAGCATCGAATCCGGCCATGTCGGGTGAGTGACCTGGCAGCATGTTTGGTTTCCTTCAATGTTGAATTCATCATTGTCTGTCGAGCAACGCCATGACTTGCAAGTACTTCGCATGCAAGACAATACTATCAGGAGCGGCATTTATCTGCGTATGTAATTTTCAGTATATTGGGAAATTTCCTCACAAACATCCTTGCATTCGCAGTACAAAGTGGGTGACAATGGATAGAACAGTCTTCTGCGGCACCGACCGTCGGTCGAGGAATTTTTAATTTCCATCCGCAATCACCACACAATTACGCAGGGAAGCGTCTATGGTGCAAATTCTAAAGCGCGGCAAAACGATCGAGCAAAAAGCCGATATTGATAACAAGGTGCGGGCCACCGTCGAGGAAATTCTGAGCGCGATCGAAAAGCGCGGCGAAGCGGCGGTGCGGGAATTCTCAAAAAAATTCGATCAATGGGAACCTCCGTCGCTGCGCCTCACTGCCGCCGAAATCACGGCCTGCATCCAGTCACTGCCCGCGCAAGCGATTGATGACATCCGCTTCGCGCAAGCGCAGATCAAGCGCTTTGCGCAAATCCAATTGTTGTCGATACGAGATGTCGAAGTGGAAACGCTGCCAGGCGTGGTACTGGGCCATAAAAACATTCCCGTCAATTCGGTGGGCTGCTATGTGCCGGGCGGGAAGTATCCGTTGCTTGCCTCCGCGCATATGGGCGTTTTGACCGCAAAGGTGGCCGGTGTAAAAAGGGTAATTGCCTGTGCGCCGCCCTATGAAGGCAAACCGGCCGCCGCAATCGTTGCGGCGATGGCAATGGCCGGCG
This sequence comes from Betaproteobacteria bacterium, assembly GCA_031419255.1. Taxonomy (GTDB): domain Bacteria; phylum Pseudomonadota; class Gammaproteobacteria; order Burkholderiales; family Usitatibacteraceae; genus UKL13-2. The sequence goes on along the minus strand of JANOKK010000446.1, from coordinate 6,297 downwards.
CCGATGAAATTTACGTGGTCGGCGGTGTGCAGGCCGTCGCGATGATGGCCTTGGGCACGGAAACCGTAAAACCCGTTGACATGCTGGTTGGGCCGGGCAATGCGTTTGTGGCCGAAGCAAAGCGCCAGCTCTACGGTCGTGTCGGCATTGATTTGTTTGCCGGGCCGACCGAAACCATGGTCATATGCGATGACAGCGTGGATGCCGAGCTAGTCGCCGTGGATCTTCTAGGCCAGGCCGAACACGGCCCAAACTCCCCGGCCGTTTGCATTACGACCAGCCGCAAGATTGCCGAGGAACTGCCAGGGCAAATTGCCAGCGTGCTGACTCGGCTCGCGACACGCGATGTGGCAAGCGTTGCCTGGAACGATTACGGCCAGATTATTCTGTGCGATACCGACGAGGAAATGCTTCAGGAAGCCGAGCGCATTTGTTCCGAACACGTGCAGGTCATGACGCGAAATCCAGACTGGTTCCTTGAACGCATGACCAACTACGGCGCGCTGTTCCTTGGCCACCGCACCAATGTTGCATATGGCGACAAGGTGATCGGCACCAATCACACATTGCCCACCAACCGTGCGGGCCGCTACACCGGCGGGTTGTGGGTGGGCAAGTTCATCAAAACGCACACCTATCAGCGCGTGCTGACCGATGAAGCGTCTGTGCTCATCGGCGAATACTGCTCACGCCTGTGCGAGCTGGAGCATTTTGCCGGCCATAAAGAGCAGGCGGACATTCGCGTGCGCCGCTTGTCGTAATGGGCGCATCGGCTTTCACGCTTGCCGGCCGTGTTGCGCTTGTCACCGGCGGTGCGGGGGGAATTGGTTCCGCAATCTGTCGTTCGTTGGCCGACGAAGGCGCAAGTGTCATCGTCGGTTTTAACCGATCCGAGGCATCGGCCCAAACACTTGCAGCCAATCTGCCGGCTGCCGCTGGCGGCCATGCCGCCCTGGCGGCACCTGTGACGGACAGTGCGGCACTCACCCACCTCGCAGGTGAAATCGAGCAACGATTCGGCAGGCTGGATATTCTTGTCAACTGCGCAGGCACCACGCGTTTTGTCCCGCATGCAGACCTTGACCTGCTCGACGATCAACTGATTGACGAAATTTTCGCGACCAACGTGCGGGGGTCAATCGCCGCAGTGCGTGCAATGCGTCATCTACTCTCGCGCAATGCAACAGACGAGATCGGCGGCGGACTGATTGTCAATATTTCATCGATTGCAGCGGCGACAGCGATGGGCAGCAATATCGCTTATTGCGCCTCCAAAGCGGCCTTGGATAACCTGACCAAATCGCTGGCGCGCGCATTGGCGCCCGCCATTCGCGTGGTATCGGTGTCGCCGGGTCTTGTCGATACGGAATTTGTCAAGAAGATGGATCTTGACTGGCGAAATGATCAGGCTGCGCGCACACCGCTTGGTCGGCTGGTCGCGCCGAAGGAAGTCGCGGCGGCGGTGGTTGCGGTGGCGACACATTTCACTTTTTCAACCGGAAGCGTGTTCGCCATTGACGGCGGGCGGCCGTTGATCTGAGCTTGCACGAAGGAAATCAGATGTCCCTGTTACCTCATTTGCGCGCACGACTGGTTCGCTATCCGGAATTGCAACCATGCACCAATGCTTTCATCGATGCCCGCAGTCCCGGCAGCGACATGAAAGAAAACTTCACCATCATCGGGCCGGGCGTCGCGGAGAATCCGCATCAGTACGTGCATATCCGCGAGCCGCACGGCTTCAATATCGGCGGCGCGCGTCAACCGCCGGGCTGCACCAACTCGCTGCATAGCCACAATACGGCGGAAGTCTTCATGATTCATTCCGGCGTGTGGCGCTTTTTCTGGGGCGAGCACGGCGATGCAGGTGCAGTAGTGCTTGAGCCGGGAGACACGATTTCGATACCGATTCACACTTTTCGCGGATTCGAAAACATCGGTACGGAATCGGGATTCATGTTCGCGGTACTCGGTGGAGATGATCCTGGCCATGTGCATTGGGCGCCGGATGTGATCGAAAAAGCGCGCGATTTTGGCTTGGTGTTGCTCGACAACGGCACATTGGTGGATACCACGCTGGGCGAAAAAATACCGGCTGGCAACAAGCCGGTGAAGCCATCAACCCGCGAAGAGATCGCGTATATCCGCACACCCACTGTTGATGAAATGATGCGTAATGTGGTGTCCCATGCGGCGCTAGACGCAAATTTGGCATCGCCGCTGGCAGCAATTGGCGTTCGTGAGTCGGCCGTCATTGGCGCCGGTGCCACGGCAGATGGGTTTGCCGCCGCACCCATCGCCAGTCCACACGATTTCACGGTTCGAGTGCTTGAATTTGACAAGGGCGCAAAAACTCCAATGCATATGCGTAACTGCGTCGAAGTGCTGCTGATCCAGCGCGGGAAACTCATTTGGCGTAACGACGCGGGCGACAGTGTCGAACTTGGTGCCGGCGACACGTTCACGGTGCCCCCAGGCATGGCGAGGCAGATCGAAGCGGCAACCGACGCGGAAGCCTTCGTTGTCCGCGGTAACGACGATCCCGGCCCTGTGCAGTTATTGTAGCCACAGCCACCATCGCCCCGGCCGCGGTGCGACCAACCTTGTTGTTCCTGCCAGGGACGCTTTGTGACGCACGCGTATGGAGCGGCACAATTCACGCGCTAGGCAATGACTGGCGATGTGCGGCTATCGACTACCGATTCGACACCAGCATCGCAAAGATGGCGGCAACAGCGTTGGCGGCGGTAGACGGGGCAATTATTCCGGTCGGACTTTCAATGGGTGGAATTGTTGCGCTGGAAATATGGCGGCAAGCGACCGACCGTGTTTCAGCAATGGCACTATTCGATACCGATCCCGGCGCCGATAGCGATGAGCGTGGTCGCCGACGCGACGTACAGGTCCGTATGGCGCGGAGCGGTGACTTTCGCAAGATGCTCGAAACGCAACTGCTGCCTGCCTATTTTTCGCCGACAAATGAGACTAACGCGACGTTGCACGAGATTGTTATCGCCATGGCACTCGATCAGGGTTTCGGCGCGTTCGAGGCCCAAGCACAGGCATTGGCGACCCGGCCCAATGCGTGGCCGCAACTGGAGGGCATCACAGCGCCGACTTTGGTTGCCTGCGGCGACGATGATCGCATTTGCCTTCCGGAAACACACCAGCGCATGGCGGAGTTGCTTCCGGTGCCGACGCTAAGGACGATTGCGGGCGCAGGCCATCTGGCGCCGCTCGAACAACCTGCTCGCTGCGCGCATGTATTGCGTGACTGGTTGAACAGCTTGGCAACGGCAACCAGCGTATCGTACCCATGAGGAGCCCGCTAAACCGCGCCTGCTTTCTTGAGCAGCTTCGCCACGGCCTCCGCGATTTGTGCGTAGCCCTTCGCGTTCGGGTGCACGAGATCGGATTTGAGGCCGTTGTTGCGAAGAATGCTCTTCAGTGCATCGTCGTTAAACGGCAGCGCGAATTCTTTCGCAATCTCGGCGTAAAACTCGGGCGGTGCCAACGACAATCCCGGTTTGGGCGTAGCGATCAACACCACGCCGATGCCTTTGTTTTTCGCGAGCCGGATCATCACGCGCACATTTGCGGCGGCGCCCGTTTCATAGAGCTTTTGCAACAAATCATTGCCGCCATGACACAGAATCAACAACTTCGGGTTGACCTCTTCCAGCACTTCCGGCAATCGCTGCAATCCGTCCGCACTGACTTCGCCCGGGACACCGGCATTGACTACCTTTCGCCCGATCAACGCCTGCAATTGCGCGGGGTACGATTCGGCGGGAGAGGCGCCAGTACCGAAAGTGAGACTGTCGCCGAAGGCCAGTACCACGTCGTTATTGCCGAGTGATGAGATTTGCGGGCCTTTTCCGCAACCCGCGAGGAATGTGAGCGAGAGCAGAGCGGCACCAAGCGCGGGATAGATTCTCATCGTGATAGCTTACCGCAGAAAATCGCCTTCAACGAAGAGAAGCGCCAGCATTGGCGGCCTTTCCAGGCCGAAATGCCGCCAAGGTCCGCACCAGCGCTGGGTTTGCGTAATTGCTTGGCATCCGTATTTGCTTGCGCATCCGGCGTCAGCATTTTGAAAATCAAACTGACTTCGTCTGTCTTTCCACGCTGAGGTGGTTCGGACTGAACAAACCTTCAGCGATGTGCCCGAGCCGATCCGCTTCGACGATGGCTCGCTTGATCGCGGCGACATCGAGTGGCCGGTCAAAGTTTTTTGCGTAGGGTGCCTGATGGGTCAAGGTGGCAACCTTATTGAGTTCCCCGGCAGTCAACGTCGCTTTGCCGAGTGCCGCCAGCGTTGCCGAAAGTCCCACTCGTGACAAGAGTTGTAGGTGCCGCTGCAATTCGGCGTGATCGCGCTGTTCCAGGACGAGCTGCACCACCGTTCCGAACACCACCATCTCGCCATGCAACGCGTTCGCCAATGCCGGCACGGCGGTGAGGCCCCTCAGCATGGCGTGCGAAATCGACAAGCCGCCGCTTTCGAATCCGAGCCCGCTTTGCAGCACGGTTGCTTCAATGACCGTTTCGACCTCGGTGGTACATTCGTGCCGGGTAACGGCTTGTACGGCGGCGGCGCCATGCGCAAGAATGATTTCGTAGCTGCGTTCGGCGAGTATTCGCGCCGTTTCAGTGGGCATGCCGCCATGGAAATTCAGTCCGCCCGCCGTCATGCATTGCGCGGCCTCGAATTTCTTGGAGAGCGCGTCGCCAATGCCTGCCCGAAAATACCGCACCGGCGCCTTGACGATTTCACGTGTATCGACCAGCACAGCGTCGGGGTTTCGCGATAGGTACTCGACCGCCACGACTTTGTGCGCGTCGTCGTAAATAACGATCAGGCGCGATGTCGGCGAATCGTTCGACGCGATGGTTGGCACCACAATCAACGGTGCGCCCACGGCTTTGGCAACGCCTTTGGCGGTGTCAATCGCCTTGCCGCCGCCCAGCCCGACGACGGCGACACGTTCCTCGCTGTCGACTTGGGACGCCAGATTCTCGATGGCGGACGCGGTACATTCGCCATCGAATCGCAGACGGCGGGTTGGCAAACCCGCCACTAACAGCTGCTCGCTAACCCGCCTGCCAACGGCGTGATCGACGGTGTCGTCGGACACCACGCAAAGTTGGCGAACACCAAGATTTTGCGCGACGGCAGGAAGTGCCTCCAGCGCGCCGGGACCCTGCATATATCGCCCCGGAAATCCTGCGATACGCAATGTTGGGTGTCGCTCATTCATGGACTATTGTGACTCGCGTGGTGAAATGTGCGTGGATGGCACGGGTGTCCATTCAATTTTCCTGTTGAAACGCATGGAGGCGATGGTTTATGCCGGTCAACTGGATCTTGGTGTCTTTGTAGATGCCGTACAGCTTGTCGTAAATCTGCGCGCGCGCAGGATCGAACGCGCAATGGGCGCGCTCACCCTGCGCGTGGCGCGCCGCCGCGCGTTCATCCTTGAAAAATCCCGCCGCGACACCGGCAATCAGTGCAACGCCGTAGGACGCATCGGTATGGGCCGGCAATGTGACCTGCACGCGCAATACATCCGCAATAATCTGCCGCCACAATTCACTGCGGGCGCCGCCGCCGACGATCCTGATCCGGTCGGGCGCAAGGCCTTGTTTTCGGAAATCCTCCAGTACGTCGCGCAGCGAGAATGCAATGCCCTCGTACAATGCGCGCACAAAGTGGCCGCGATCATGCTGCATTGTCATGCCGACGAAATCTGCTCTCAGAAGCGGATCCCAGTAGGGTGCGCGCTCCCCTTGAAGGTAGGGATGAAACAGCATGCCGTTCGAGCCGGGCGGAACCTGTGCTGCGAGTTGGTCCATGGTTTCAAATACGCTCGAGTCGTCCTCGCCGGGGCGCAGGAAAAAACGGTCGCGAAGCCAGCGATGGGCCGAGGCGCAGCTATTGGTCGCAGAGATGGTGTACCACAAGCCCGGTATGGCAAACGGATAGTTGATCAAGCTGGGGTGAACGTGGGGTGCGTCGCCAATGATGCTGACGGTGGCTGCCGTCGCGAGTTTCAACACGCCGGTATTCGCCGCAGCCGCGCCGGCACCATAGGCCTCAGCCGACGTATCAGAGGTTCCGCAAACGACGGGAGTTCCCGCCGCAAGGCCGCATTCTGCTGCCGCCTCGCGACTCACCGCGCTAACCACATCGGTCGGCGTCACAACCGGTGGCAAGGTCTCGGGACTCCATCCAATGAGTTTGCACAATCGTTGCGACCAGCGCGCTTCCTTATGGTCCCACAGCATGGTGCCGAC
>JANOKK010000445.1:0-2716 GCA_031419255.1 Betaproteobacteria bacterium | reverse complement strand
ATTCGTACTTTGATACCGTGGTGAATCAATATTTGATCACGCGTGGTGTGCTAAACGTTGAAACCAGCCCGGTGATCGGTCTGGTTGTTGAGACCGGCTGCAATTATTTTGCCTCCGCCGCGTTTCCGGAAAAACTCGAAGCGGGATTGCGCGTCGCAAAAATGGGCAACAGCAGTGTGCGCTATGAAATTGCCTTGTTCCGCGAAGGTATCGACGAGGCCATCGCACAGGGACTTTTTGTGCATGTGTACGTGGGCCGCGAAACGCGACGCCCGGTGCGTGTGCCGGTGAATTTGCGCGAGGTCTTGTCGAAAATTCAAGTGGCAACCACCAAAGAGGCATCATCATGAAACCGAAATGGACGCTCATTGTTCCCGTCTTGCTGGTAGCAGGCTTCGCGATTGCACAAGCCCCCGGAATCAAACGCACGATGTTGCAAAAAGGTGACGTACCGGTCGACGGCGCGCGCGAAGTGGTCATGGGAATGGCGGAGATTGCGGCAGGCGGGGCGACGGGACGGCACTCGCACAACGGCCCTGAAACCGGTTATATGCTCGAAGGCGCATCAATTCTGGAAATCGACGGCGACGCGCCGAAAATGATGAAAGCCGGCGACAGCTATTACATTCCCGCCGGCAAAATCCACAACGCTTCCGCGCATGGCGGTGGCGGTGCCAAAGTGCTGGCAATTTATGTGGTTGAAAAGGGCAAGCCGCTGGTGATTCCGGCGCCGTAATTCTGTAGGATGGGTGGAGCGTCGCGATACCCATCATTCGCATCGCCTACGCAGATGGGTATCGCTGCGCTCCATCCATCCTACGATTTGGGTCGATTTCGCCTTTAACGCTACGCCAAAATAATCGGCGAACGAAATCGTTTCGCCAACCACACGCCAATGTCTTGTACCTCTTCCATGCATACGCTGTGCTCCATCGGGTATTCGCGCCACTCGACCTTATAGCCCTGCGCTTCGATCTTGGCACGCGACGCGCGGGCGAGCGCCACCGGCACCAGCGGATCCTGCGTCCCGTGCGCCAATAGAATCGCGATGTTCGCATTTGCAAGCGTGCGTTCGGCGGCGAGCGAATGTTCCAGCGGCAAATAGGTCGAGAGTGCCATCACGCCGGCCAGTGGCTGTGGGTGTCTGAGCCCGGTCTGCAATGCGATGGCGCCACCTTGTGAAAATCCGGCGACGACAATTTTGTCCGAGGCGATCCCGCGCGTCGCTTCGCGCGCGATCAACGCGTTGATGAACGCTTGCGATTCACGCACACCGATTTCATCGGCTTTCCGTGCGCCACCATCCTGCAATTCCGCCATGGTGATGTCATACCAGCCGGGCATGCGTTGGCCGTTGTTGATTGATATCGATCGCGTCGGTGCTTGTGGAAAAATGAATCGTAGCGGTAGGTCGGGCGGCAGCCCCAATTCTTTGACGATGGAAACAAAGTCCCAGCAATCGGCACCCAGGCCGTGCATCCAGATGACGGTGCCTTTTGGCTCGGCACCGGTGGTGAGTTCAATGTGATCGATGAGGTTTGGCATTTGGCTGCTATATGAAAATTGGGAGTGGCATTCGACTGGGTACTTCTATGAACTCCGGCCTCCGCCGGAATGACGAAAAATTGAGGTAAATAGAAGTACCCTAGACTAGCGGATCCAATACTGGCGCGGCGTTTCGAGCAAAAACCGTCAGAGAAGCGCGCCAGTGATTGAGTTTGAAATTTTAGTTGCCTGTTGGCGCACGTATCGCCGATTTCGGCCGAAACGCCTTGATGACCTCGTCATTGGTCTCAAGATACGGCCCGCCGATCAGATCCACGCAATACGGCACCGCCGCGAAAATCCCCACTTCGATTGGTTTGCCGTCAGCGTCCTTCAGTCCCTCGAGCGTTTCCCGAATCGCTTTCGGCTGCCCGGGCAAATTGATGATGAGCGATTGTTTGCGGATGACCGCCGTTTGGCGTGAAAGAATCGCGGTCGGCACGAAGCGTAGTGATATTTGCCGCATGCGCTCGCCAAAACCATCCATCACGCGATTGGCGACAGCGAGTGTTGCATCTGGTGTCACGTCACGCGGCGCGGGGCCGGTGCCGCCGGTGGTCAGCACCAGGGAACACTCGTGGGTATCGACGAATTCCTTGAGTGTGGCCTCGATCAACGGTTGCTCATCGGGGATCACGCGCGACACAATGGTCAACGGATTTTTCAGCGCGAGTTTCAGCCAGCCTTCAAGCGCCGGCAATCCTTCATCCTGATACACGCCCTGCGAGGCACGATCGCTGATCGACAGCAGGCCGATGATTAACGCATCGTGGCTCATGCTTCTGCCGCCGTCTCGCGCGACTTCGCGACGATCGTGTCGTGCAGCGATTGATAGAGCAACCGGAAATGTTTTGGCGGTTTGCCTTTCGCTTTCTCTTCTTTGGTTGCGCGCACGTATAGCGCTAGTGCGACGCGGTCGGCCTCGGAGAATTCATTGAGAAAACCGCCCAGGGCTGACTCATCTTCCAGCAAGCGTTCGCGCCAACGCTCGGCCAGGTGATGCAGCGCCGTCTGCTGTTTGCTGGGGGCTTTGCTTGCCTGCAACGCCTCGATGATCGGCGCGGCATCGATGTTGCGCATCACCTTGCCGATGTATTGCATTTGCCGCTTGTAGCCCCCATGCTTGGACGTGGGGATGCGTTTGGCGTCCAAAACGGCAATGAGCAATTGC
>JANOKK010000444.1:0-2724 GCA_031419255.1 Betaproteobacteria bacterium | reverse complement strand
AACATGAAACACGCATGGATCAAATCCGCCGTTGTAAGCATTATTGGATTGGCGTTTGCCGCATCGAGTTGGGCGCAAAAGACCCAGTTACTGGTTTACACCGCATTGGAAACTGACCAGTTGAAGGCCTACGAGCAAGGCTTCAACAAGGAGTATCCGGATATCGAAATCAAATGGGTGCGCGATTCGACCGGTGTGGTGACGGCAAAATTGCTCGCCGAAAAAGCCAACCCCCAAGCCGACGCAGTGATGGGTGTTGCGGCATCGAGCCTCGCGTTGCTGGATTCAAACGGTATGCTGCATCCCTACGCGCCCTCAAATCTGGCGGCAATTTCAGCCAAATACAAAGACAAGAAAAACCCGCCGGCCTGGTTCGGCATGGACGTGTGGGGTGCGACGATTTGTTTCAATACCGTGGAAGCGGCGAAGAAAAATCTGCCCAAACCCGAATCGTGGCAGGACCTTACCAAGTCGATTTACAAGGGACAGGTGGTAATGCCGAATCCCGCATCGTCGGGTACCGGTTTCTTCGATGTCACCGGATGGCTCACGATATTTGGCGAAAAAGGTGGCTGGGAATACATGGACAAGCTGCATGAAAACATCGCCCAATATACGCACTCGGGATCGAAGCCCTGCACCATGGCCGGCAATGGCGAATACCTGATGGGCATTTCCTTCGAGTATCGCGCCAACAGCAACAAGGCCAAGGGTGCGCCGATCGATCTGGTGTTCCCGAAAGAAGGTCTCGGCTGGGACCTGGAAGCATTCGCCATTCATAAAGGCACCAAGAAACTCGATGCGGCGAAAAAGCTCGCTGATTGGGCCTCGAGCAAGGACGCGATGATGTTGTACGGCAAGAATTTTGCGATTACCGCGATGCCGGGTGTGGCGGAACCACTCGCGAACGTGCCGAAGGATTACGAGGCGCGCCTGGCCAACGTTGATTTCGTCTGGGCCGCGAACAATCGCGAGAGGATTCTCGCCGAATGGACCAAGCGCTACGACAGCAAATCGGAACCGAAGAAGTAAGCGCGATGTCGGGCAAGGATGCCGGCGTTGCCGCAGCGAGGAAGTCCGCTGCGCGAGAAATGGCCCCGGCACTCGAGCTATCCGGCATCGACAAGAACTTCGGCGCGTTCCATGCGCTGAAAAATATCGAACTCACCGTCAATCGCGGTGAGTTCGTTTGTTTTCTGGGGCCTTCGGGCTGTGGCAAGACCACGCTGCTGCGCATCATTGCCGGGCTCGAAGTGCAAAGTGCCGGCACCATCCTTCAGGGCGGTCGCGATATTTCGCGCCTGCCTCCTGCCGACCGCGATTACGGCATCGTGTTTCAGTCTTATGCGCTGTTTCCGAATTTGACGATTCACGACAATGTGGCCTACGGTTTGGTGAATCGCCGCACATCGCGCGCGCAAGTCAACGCGCGCGTCGCCGAGTTGCTCAAGCTCGCCGGTCTGCCGGATAGCGGCGGTAAATTTCCGAGCCAACTTTCCGGCGGGCAGCAACAACGCATCGCACTTGCACGCGCAATCGCCACATCACCGGGATTGTTGCTGCTCGATGAACCGCTCTCGGCGCTCGATGCCTTGGAACGCGTGCGGCTGCGTCATGAGATTCGCTCGCTGCAACAGCGCCTCGGCATCACCACCATCATGGTCACGCACGATCAGGAGGAGGCGCTGTCGATGGCCGACCGGATCGTGGTGATGAATCAAGGCGTGATCGAACAAGTCGGCTCGCCGATGGAAATCTACCGCGAACCGGCCTCGCCGTTCGTGGTTGATTTTGTCGGCAAGGCGAATATTCTGGAAGGCACGGTCAGCGCGCCGGGGGAATTGTCGATCGGCAGTCTCAAGCTCACGTGCACGCAATGCACCCACGTGGGACAGCGCGTAAAGGCCTATTTGCGTCCGGAAGATTTGGTGGCGCGGCCGATCGAGCCGGGCGACGCAAACTTGATCGACGCAAACATCGACAAGATCGAATTCCTGGGTTCGTACTGCCTCGTGCGTATCACGGCTGAAGGACTTCCGGCTCCATTGACGGTGTATTTATCGCTCAATTTTCTGGCTGAACAAACACTCGTGGTCGGCAGCCGGCTCACGTTGAAAATTCTCACCGAGCGGCTGCGCCTGTTCGGCGCCTGAGTGCGATGGGCGCCGTGCTGAATAACCCGGCCCTGGCACGCGAGGTCGCGCAAAAAATTCATTGGACGGATCGCCTCGGCCATATTGTGCTGTTCGCCATCGCACTCGCGCTGCTCGCATTTCTCGCGGCCCCGCTGTTTGCGATTCTTGCGCAAAGCGTGGAGACCAAGGACGGTACATTTGTCGGGCTGGATAATTTCATCGCCTATGTGCAGACGCCGTCGCTCAAACAATCGCTCTGGAACAGTATCTGGGTGGCGGTCGCCGTGACGGTGATCGCGGTGCCGGCCGCATTCGTGTTCGCCTATGCACTCACGCGCAGTTGCATGCCGTACAAGGGATTGTTTCGCACTATCACCCTGACGCCATTGCTGGCGCCATCGCTGCTATCGGCGATCTCATTCATTTACTGGTTTGGCAATCAGGGCGTTCTGAAAGACCTGATGCAGTCTGTGGGCATCGCCTCGATTTACGGCGCGCCGGGCATCATTATTTCGGAAATTTTCAGTGTTTTTCCGCATGCGCTGATGATCTTGGTCACCGCCTTGTCGCTGGCCGATGCGCGGCTCTA
>JANOKK010000443.1:0-2542 GCA_031419255.1 Betaproteobacteria bacterium | reverse complement strand
TGCCGACATATCCGAGGACGTCGCCGCGCTGCAACAGCGTGCCTTCTTTCAATTCATCCGCGTAACCGTCGAGGTGCGCATAGTAGTAGGCAAAATTTCCTTCCGGGTCGAACTGATAGAGCGTGATGCCACCGGGAATGCTGCGGAACAATTTCACCACGCAGCCATCTCCGGCGGCGATGACCGGCGTGCCGCGCGGCGCATGGATATCGAGCGCCTCGTGTTTACGCGCGCCGCGTCCATCCGTAAAGGAATCGTAGAGCGCGTTTCTTTCAACGCCGACAACGGGAATCGCAAGACCACGCTCTGCCAGCAAGCGGACGAGATCCTGTGTGTCATCGCTGATGTTGGTGCCAGTACTTCTGGCAAGAGAAACACGCAAGGTCCCGGCGCAGGCGCGCGGCAGGGCGGCGGACACGATGGCGGGCGCGATGCCAAGCGAACTTGACGCCACGACCTTTTGCGGCGAACCAAATACGCCAGATGCGTTGGTTGGTGACTGACTCGATTGTGCCTTCGCGTTCTGCTGCATCCACAGGATTCCGCCCAATAAGCTGCCGACAAGCAGAATCAACGCAGCCAGTAATTTTGCGTTAGTCCAGGTTCGCGAACGCCTCATATGTTTCTCGCCGGACTAGTCCCGTACATCCACCACAAACCCCGCTGAGCCGAGCGCGGAAAGACGTTGCGCATCCCAATTGGTGAGGTGAATGCAGCCGTGCGTTTCCATTCGCCCGACGCGCGATGGCTGCGACGTGCCGTGAATGCCCCAGTGTTTTTTACTCAGGCCCATCCACACCGTGCCGATGGGGTTGTTGGGTCCGGCCGCCAATTGAACCTTCGTGTAATGCGGCTTCGCGTCCCAGATCAGCGCGGGATCGTAATAGAAAACCGGATCGGTAACTTCGTTGGCAATCTTTAACTTGCCCACCGGCAACGGATCGCGCGAGCCACCGATACTGATCGGAAAGACGGCCAGCGTTTTTCCTTCGCGGTCCAGCACCTGCATTTGTTTGTCGGCTTTGATCACGGCGATCGATGCCGCTTTGCTGCCGGTGCGTGATTTTTCAACCGCCACATTCGGCACCACGATCTCATCGCCGGATTTGAATGAACGACGGGGATTGAGTTTGCGCAGCAGGCTAGGGTTCATATGAAATTTTTCCGCCAGCGCCTCGGTGATGTTTTCAAAGCCGAGCGATTTCAGCTCTGCGCGCACCATCAGATCGGCAGGGATCCTGACGAACGGGCCATTGGCATCTTTGTCCGTGACGGTGTAGCTGACGAGCACCGGTGCATCGTCGGGCATGAGCGCCTGCCAGGTGTCGGCGTCGATGCGGCCCGACTCTTTCAGCGCATGGGTTTCCTGAAATGCCTTGACGGCCCGTTTCATATTGGCGCCGAATCCGCCATCGATTTCTCCCAACGAAAACCAGGCGCGGTCGAGCAGAATCTGTGCGCGCACCACAGCTTCGCCGCGCGAACCCGTTGCGAGCGGAGGTGACTTGGTGGTGTCGAGAATTCGGGCGACATGCGGTGAGGGATTGGCGGGTGCCTCTGCGGGCGGAGTATTCTTCGCAGTCGCCGCGACCGATGTTTGCGCGCGACGGTCAGCGGTCTTGTTCTGATCTTTTGCGACGGGAGCCGCTGCAATCGCGAAGGACGACAATAACGAAATGATCGCAGCCATCAACGTGTGCGAAACGGTCAAACGGAATTGCAGCATGTTGGTGTCCAATGTTGTCGCCCAGATTAGCAGCACTACTTTTGCGAAAGCGTTTGCAGGAGACGTTGACCGTGTTCCAGACCGCGCTAATATCCCTTGGCCGAACGCTGATCCGAGTTTTGCGAGGTTGCAACGAGTGTCGATGTCGATGGCGATGACATTGACGAGCTTGAGGCGTAGGTATCGGAGCCCGAGACGGCTTTACGTTCAGCGCGTCGCGATTCATCGTCCATATAGCCGGAAACGATAAACATCCCCGCGAGCAATAAAGCGGCGACCCAAATCCAGCTAGACCTCAACGCACTTTCGTCATCGAGTTTTCCGGTCATCCGCATGTCGAAGCGCGGATCACTCACCGCAACGCGTTGCTCGGGTGAAATGCTGTCGGTTCCAAGATTCATGGTGATCCCTATCGGTTTTGGGTGACCGCGCCAATTGCGCGGATCCGCCTTATAGATTGAGCATCGGCAAAGCAACAAGACACACATGAATTGTCGGCTCCGAGTCCGTTGGCGCTTGTAGGCGGATTCCGCAAGTTGCCGTCAGAAAACGGTGCGAAGAGGGGTCGCAGGATCGGGCGTGAAACAAACTGCGCAGGTGAATTGAACACTGACGCGCAGGGAGGTTCACGTGTTTGAAACCAGCAGGCGGTGGATTTGGATACCGCCCCAGACATTTACTCGGTCTGCCATTGACCATCGTTTGTCCTGAGGTATTGAAGGGCTGCATGCATATAACCCCTTCAATACCTCAGGGCGGTGGTTAAGGACTATCTGAACAACGTTGGGTCTGTGCCTCATGGCACTCGGTTTAGCC
>JANOKK010000442.1:0-13284 GCA_031419255.1 Betaproteobacteria bacterium | reverse complement strand
AACTAATTCGGGACAGACCACGGTTTATTTTCTTCAAAATAATTCTTGTTGCATCGTCTCAACGATTGAATTTAATGGCTATGGGCGAAATACCGGCGGGTAGCCTCACCAGCACGACCCGGCATCGCCCTCGATCCCAATCACCGCAGAACAATAAGATGTTTGTCAGCCGCGCCCTTCGCCGCCGCCAAGGCGATGCGCTGATCAAACGTAACGAGTGCCCCGCGATGGGCAACGGCCAGCGCCAGAAGGTAGACATCAGTAATCTGGTTGTGGCCGAGGACTTTGCTGAAGTCGATACGAGTGTCGTCGAGTACGGAAACATCATCTGGCCAAAATTCGTGATCGAGCAGAGTTGTCGCACGCTTTAGTTGCGTTCGAACCTGATCAATGCCAATGGCTCCGCGCAATCCGTAGCCCGGCAAATTGAGTACGCGAATCACGCCATTCTCCACCAGCGGGCAAGTCGCGATCTTGATACCGCGTTTCTCGATGAAGGCATTGGCGCACGCCGAGTGCGTGTGTGCATCGTCGAGCAATGCAATCCAGAGATTTACGTCCAGCAGATAGCGCATTGGCTACTAGATGCCTTCCTGCTCCATCAGTTTGCGGACATGCTCTGGCGTAATGATTTCGTCACGCGGCGGGAGAATGGCGAAGCGGCCAATGGTGGCCGCTGTTTTGATAGGCGTATCAGCGCGAGAACGCAATCCCGCACGGATCAGGTCTGTGGCCACTTCGCTCAAAGTGGCATTGCGTCGCAGCGCCTCATGTTTGGCAGCGTTGAGTACATCGTCGTCGATGCTGAGAGTGGTGCGCATGATATTTACCCAATTGATGTTGATGCATCATTTTAGCATCTTTGCATCAACTTCGGGCGGGATGCAACAAACGTAGATCAGCATTTGGCGCGCCTTCCAGCCTACAAATGCTCCAAAAAGCGCGCCAGTAAAAGACCTTACTTCAGCCCCTGCCCCAGCTTCGCCTTATCCAGGACGGTCATCGCTGCAGCTACAAACCCACCCGCATCGGCAAGATTTGCCGGGAGTATCAGCGTATTGCCCGCCTTGGCGAGATTGCCGAACTGCTCGATATATTTCTCGGCCACCTTCAGGTTGGCCGCCAGCATTCCGCCCGGCGCCTCGAGTGCACCCGCCACTTGGCGCACTGCGCTGGCAGTCGCCTCGGCCACCGTGATCAGTGCCGACGCTTCACCCTGCGCCATGTTGATAGCCGCCTGCTTTTGCCCCTCAGAGGCCAGAATCGCCGCCTGGCGCTGACCGTCGGCGATGTTGATTTCCTCCTGGCGCACACCCTCCGACTTGGCGATCACCGCACGCTTTTCCCGCTCAGCGGTAATCTGCGCCTGCATGGCTCGGAGTATTGATTCAGGCGGCGTGAGGCTCTTTAATTCGTAGCGCAGCACTTTAATGCCCCAAGTGCGACCGGCCTCGTCGAGCACCGAGACGATCTGCCGATTTATTTCGTCGCGGCTTTCGAAAGTTTTGTCCAACTCCATCTTGCCGATTTCGGAACGTAGCGCCGTCTGCGCAAGTTGTGAGATCGCGAGCTCGTAGTCAGATGAGCCGTAGCTGGCAAGCTTTGCGTCCATCACTTGAAAATAAATGATGCCGTCTACCGCTAGCTGGGTGTTGTCCTTGGTGATACAGACTTGCTCGGCGATGTCGAGTGGTACCTCTTTGAGCGAATGGCGGTAGGCCACGCGATCAATGAACGGTGTAATCCAGTTAAAGCCCGGCTGCAGCACCGTATGAAATTTGCCGAGTCGCTCGACCACCCAGGCGCTTTGCTGCGGCACGATTTTCATGCCTTCGATGAGTAAAGCGACAAAGAACGCGCCGACAAAAACGCCGATGGCAACACCAGGATTTTCTGTCATGAAGCCTGCTGCACCACCGATAATCACCGCGATGATCAATTTTATAAACATGGGAATCTCCTTACGAGGTTGTTCTACGACTGTTGCAATTACATCGGGAATGGTTAATTTCATTGACGTCTTATCGGTGCGGGCGTGTCCGGCCGCATCATTCTTACTCTCGAGCATTTCAGGCACAGCCTGTTTTGGGGAAAAATTTGCCGCTATTTTCGCAGCCATTTTTGCTGCCGCAGACTGCATTGTTGGCGTCGATTGTTGATTTACCGTGGTCGTCGTTGTCGTCGTGTTCGTCGCCCCCGTCGATGCATTCTTCGCTTTGTCGACTTCGGCTTTGATTGTTTTCGTGATCTCTTCAATCCATTTGAACTTGTTACTGCTCAAGCCCGCCGTCACGCCGAACACCACCAGCGCGATCCACTTCGACTGGGTCACCGACCACGCAATCAGGCCGGTAACTAACCCGTTGATGAGTCTGGACAACATCAAGCAGCCGGTCGCTGACTACCCACTACCCAGCATTGCCCGTCCTGCGCAAGAATATGCAATGTACCGCCGACGCCGACGGCGCTAGCCGCGACATCACCGGGCTTGATGCGCGCGTCCCAGTCGGTACCTCGGTACTTGACGCGCAACGACCCCTCCGCCTGATTGACCCAGCTTGCCACCGTCACCGCCTGACCGGTATCGATTGCATTGCCCTGGTCGCCATCGGTGCGATGGCCGGCATGCCAATGATGGACCCACCAGGTGCCAATACCGGCGACGATGCCCGCAGAAGCAACTTGCCCGAAAAACGGCACGCCAAGCCACGCGGCCAGCGCGGCAACCAGTGCACCTACACCGATCACGAGTAAATAAAACGTTCCTGTCATCAACTCAATGATGACGAGCACGAAGCCTACGGTGGTCCAAACGAGATAGTCCTGCATGATTTCCTCCTAAGACGAACCCATAGTGGTCGCGGGACTAACCTGCGTCAAGCCGCGCGCCTTCAAATGCCCCGATGGTGCGACGAACGCCCGGCGAGCTTGACGAATGACGAATTCGCAAACTGTTGACCTTCGGGAGCCTTCATCTTAAAGCAGGTCGTTTGGCCGAGATCACGCGGGTATTCACTCCCGCATAATTCAGGCCACCGAACAGGCGACCGTGTTCGATTTTCACACAGCGATCCATGACGACGTCCAGGCCGGCGTCGACCGCCCTTTTTGCCGCTTCGGCATTCACCACGCCCAATTGCATCCACAGGCATTTGGTGCCGATGGCAATCGCATCATCCGCCAGTGCCGGAATTTCTTCGGCTTTGCGAAAGCAATCCACCATATCGATTTCTTCCGGCACGTCTTTCAGGCTGGCGTAGCATTTTTCACCGAGCACTTCCTGATACGCCGGGTTAACCGGAATCACGCGATAGCCGTGATCCTGCAAATACTTGGCGACAAAATAACTGGGCCGCCACCAATTGGCCGACAGCCCGACCACCGCGATGACACGGCTCGATTTGAGGATGCGTTTTAAGGTTGCGATGTCGTCCATTGCGCCGTTCGGAACGCTTATTGCTGTGAAGTGTCTTACAGAATGCCAGAAATTCGTCATAGGCGCGATACGGGTTTATTTAATCGTCGTCGTTGTCTTACGCCAAATACTTTTTCATTTCCCGCCCAAATCTTTCGCGACACCTAACCTGAGCACCGAATGCCAATCTGCCAAAAAATCATCCGCGTCATTCACCTGGCTCTGCTGGCAAGCGGACTAACAGCGGGATCGGCATTCTCAGCATTGCCCAACCACAGCATCGAGATGGCAACCATTGCATCCGGCCCGTATCCAGTCGCCTGTACCAATGTTGCGCAGGATACAGCGCGTGTCGCACAACTTGGCGTGCCGCTGGACGATTTCTGGACCGGTGCCGATGATCATTACATCGGCGATATCCTGCTCGAACCCGCCGATACGCTGGTGGTGCGCCCGCGAATACCGGATGACGATCTTTACTCGCGGCGACGCAATTCGACCGTCGAATTCGTTGCTATTACCTGCTATCCAACCACGGCGGGCAACAATCGGCCCGATTATCTGCTGCCCGATAACCAACGCATTCCACACATGCAGCGTCTGGGGCAGCCTCCACTATTTGCCCAGCAGCCCTGCATTGCCATATTCCCGCAGCCGGCCAATTGCGGGCGCTTCCCGCTGTTGGTGTTCTCGCATGGTCTCGCGGGCAGCCCCATCGATGGCAAGTCGATCGATTTTCTGGTGCACCTCGCGAGCTACGGATATATCGTCACCGCACCGTTCCACGGCGACAAGCGTTTTTCGCGCGTAAAAATAGAGGATCTGATTGATCTCATTTATGTCGTACTCAACTTTGACCGTGTGGTCGAGCTTCAGGCATTGCGACCGCTGGCCGTCAAAGCCACGATCGACCTGATGCTGGCCCATCCGCAGTTCAATGCCGCCATCGATGCAACCCGCATCGGCGGCATCGGCGGCAGCATGGGCGGTGCCACTATGACGTGGCTGCTCGGCGCCGAAATCACCACTGGTTATCCCAGCCTCGAATCGCGGCCGACGGTGCAGGATCCGCGTATCAAGGCGGCCGTCGGCTACGTGCCTTATGCCGGTGAAATTTTCCTGCCTGCTTTCGGCGAGGACAATGCCACCGCGCGCAATGTCACCGCACCCTACCTCGCCATCTCCGGCACGGCCGACACCACCGCGCCGATGTTCCTGATGGAACAGGCGATGAACAACTTCCGCAACACGCGTTATCTGGTGGCCCTGGCAGGTGTTGAACACACCTATAACGCGGGTTACGCCGACGATGTGTTCGGTTGGGTGATTCCATTCTTTGCGGCCCATCTTGATGGCGACCGCGCCGCACTCGATCGCCTGACGCGCCAGCGCAACGTGGCCGGCGGGCTGAACGATTTCATGCGCATCGACTACACCGCACCGAGCGCGCTGCTGCCCGGCGCATTGCGCGTGGATGAATTCCGAAATGACCGATTGAATCGTTATTTCCAGACCGGGCGGACAGGCGACAAAGCGCTGCTCGATGGCCCGTTCGCGTCATTGGGCTGGTCTCGTACCGGCTATTCGTACAAGGGATACACGCTGCCGGGCCCGACCGAATTGCGGCCCGTCACCCAAGTGCCGGTGTGCCGCTATTTTTTCCCGTCGATTTACACGCACTTCTTTTCCGCCGAAGCCACCGATTGCAATCTGGTGCGCAACTACGGCACGATCGATGAAGGTATTGATTTCTGGATCACGCGCGCGCCCGCCGGACAAAATTCAAGTTGCCCCACTGGCACGCAGGCCGTGACCAGGCTCTACAACAACCGCTGGCGCGAGAACGATTCAAACCATCGCTACCTCACCAGTCGTTCGCAAATCGCATGGTGCGTGCGCGACGGCTGGGTCGATGAAGGTGTCGTGATGTGCGCGCCGCTCTAGCGGCGCATTTGCCACGGAGAAAACTATTTGTCGTCGTCAAACAACTTGCTGGCGCGCGCGCGATCTTTTTCGTCCAATGTGGGCGCTGCAATGGATACAGCCCGAACCCGACGATTGATCTTCACCACCAGGAACGCACCGCCCGCGAGTAAAACAAATGGCCCGAACCACAACAGCCACGTCTTGGGGTCGAGTTCCGGTTTGTAGAGTACGAAATCACCGTAACGCGCTTTCAGATGCGATTTTATTTCGACATCGCTCTTGCCGCTCTCGGCAAGAATTCGCACTTCGCGTCGCAGGTCTCCGGCTAAACCCGCCGGCGATTCGGCCAATGTCTGGTTCTGGCAAACGAGGCAGCGCAATTCAGTTTCAAGTTTTTTCAGCCGCAATTCGAGTTCCGGTTTCATCGGCGGCATCTCGGGCGTGGGGGTTTGGGCGTAAGTGGCACTGGTTGCCAGCAACGCGAAACCCAATATCAAACCCCAGCATTGGCCGGCCTTTTCGGTCACTTTTGGCTGAAACACCGCGCCAGTGCTTGCGTCTGCAGTAGACAGCCATCCAAATACCCTGTCATTCATGCTTTGTTCAACTCCCGAATCATCGGCACCAATTTATCGCGCATCATTTCCTCACTGATCGGCCCGGTATGTTTATGACGGATCATGCCCGCCTTGTCGATCACGAATGTTTCCGGCGCGCCGTAGACACCGAAATCGATCGCCACCCGGCCTTCGAGATCGCTCACCGACAACTGATACGGATCCCCGAATTTGATAAGCCACGCTTTCGCGTCTTCAGGCTTGTCTTTCCAATTGAGGCCGATGATCGGCACGACGCCCTGCTTCGCAAGTGCGTTCAACACCGGATGCTCGTAGCGGCAGGATACGCACCACGAACCCCATACATTGAGCAGCCAGACCTTGCCTTTCATATCGGCGTTACTGAGCGTTTTGGTGGGATCGTGCAGTCTCGGCAAGTTAAATGCGGGCACCGGTTTATTCAGCAACGCAGAGGGAATTTCGCGCGGATTAAGTGAGAGACCTTTCCACATGAACCACACCAGGCCCAAAAATATCGCTAGCGGCAATGCGTATCGCCATGCGCGCACCAACGGTTTTGTGTCAGTCGATGTCATCGTCAATCGGCACCCTGCGTCGAGGGTTTGCGACGCCGACCGCGTTTGGAACCTTCGCCCGCGCGCGGTGCAACAGTCGGTGCTGGCGGCGGCGAATCGATGATGGCAGCAACGCGTGGCGTCTTGAGGCGATAGCGTTTATCGGCAATGGCCAGCGCGCCGCCGAACGCCATGATGAGACACCCGAACCATATCCAGTCGATAAACGGCTTCACGTAAATGCGTACGCCCCACGCACCGTCGGCGGCATTTTCCACCGGTTCACCGAGCGACACATACAAGTCGCCGGTGAAACTGGAATTGATGGCCGCCTCGGTCATCGTCTGCCCGGTGGTGACATACGTGCGCTTCTCGGGATACATCACATCGACCAATTTGCCATCGCGAAAGATCTCGAAGCGCCCGACGATGGCGCGGTAATTCGGTCCAGGCTTTTCTTCGACTGAGACAAACTTGAATTCAACGCCGCGCTCGGTGGCACTTTGTCCCGGCGCTAATCTCACATCGCGCTCAGTCTCATAGCCTTTCACCAGTGCGATGCCGACCACAAACACGGCGATGCCCATATGCGCGATGTGCATGCCGTAGTAACTCGGGCTATTTGCGGTGAGTTTGGCCATGAATCCGGTGGCAGGCGTGGTTTGAAATCGAAGCACGATCGCGGTCACGCAAGCGGCAACAATCCAGGTCGCCAGCAACAATCCCAACGCCACCAGCGGCGTCCACTTGCCCATCAAAAACGGCACTGCGATACCGACCGCCACCGCAATACCAAACGCCCATTTCAGCCGCGCGACCAAATCCGGCAAGGTCGCGTTGCGCCATCGCGAGATCGGCCCGACCGCCATCAAAAATAATGCGGGTGCCATCAACGGATAAAACACCGCGTCAAAATACGGCGGGCCGACGGAAATTTTGCCCATGCCGAGCGCATCGAGAAACAGCGGATAAAGCGTACCCAACATCACCGCCAGCATCGCGACCAGCAACAACACGTTGTTGGCCAGCAACAATGATTCGCGCGAGGTTGGCGAGAACGCACGCGGCGCACGCGCAAGCCCCAATTGCGGCGCGCGCCACGCGTACAACGCGAGCGAGACGCCGATCACGATCACCAGAAACGCAAGAATAAACACGCCGCGTTTGGGATCGGTCGCGAACGCGTGTACGGACGTCAATACGCCGGAGCGAACCAGAAATGTGCCCATCAACGATAACGAGAACGCGACGATTGCCAGCAGCACCGTCCAGCTTTTGAAAATGCCGCGTTTCTCCGTGACCGCCAGCGAATGAATCAACGCGGTGCCGACCAGCCACGGCATGAAC
The DNA here is from genome assembly GCA_031419255.1 of Betaproteobacteria bacterium. Classification (GTDB taxonomy): domain Bacteria; phylum Pseudomonadota; class Gammaproteobacteria; order Burkholderiales; family Usitatibacteraceae; genus UKL13-2. Next base: position 5,464 of record JANOKK010000442.1, on the reverse strand, counting down.
GACGCGTTCTCGACCGGATCCCAAAACCACCAGCCGCCCCAGCCCAATTCGTAATACGCCCACGCCGAACCCAACGCAATGCCAACGGTGAGAAAGCACCACGCGGCGGTTGTCCAGGGCCGCGACCAGCGCGCCCACGTGGCATCAAGCTGTCCGCCGATAAGGGCCGCGACCGCAAACGCGAACGCGACCGAGAATCCCACGTATCCCATGTACAACATCGGCGGGTGATAAATCATGCCGGGATCCTGCAACAGCGGATTCAAGTCACGCCCTTCAATGGCAGCGGGAATCAGCCGATCAAACGGGTTCGACGTGATCAGCATGAACAAATAAAATCCGACCGAAATCAACCCCAGCACCGCCAGCACGCGCGAGATCACTTCCAGCGGCAAATTGCGGCTGAAAATAGATACCGCAAACGTCCAGCCGGACAGCATCAACACCCACAACAGCAGTGAGCCTTCATGCGAACCCCACGAGGCGGTCACGCGGTAATAAACCGGCAATTTGGTGTTCGAATTCGCGGCCACGTTTTGCACCGAAAAATCGCTGCTGACAAACGAATAAATCAGGCAACCAAAGGCGAACGCGACAAACACAAACTGGCCGTGCGCCAATGGCCGCGCGAGCGACATCAGCCGCGTGTCTTTTCGAAATGCGCCGACCATCGGCACGATGCCCATCGTGATGGCAAGGCAAAGCGCCAGAATCAGTGAGAATTGGCCAAGTTCGGGGATCATGATTTCGTCCGGTTACGGTGTTGCCAATGGTTTACTTGTAAAAGATTTTTTTGCCACGGATAAAAGCGGATGAACACGGATAAAGACAGAGGCTCGCTTCCTGTTTCTCCCGAAAATCCGGGTTTATCCGCTTTTATCCGTGGCAAAAAAAACTTCATTTCGGTGCCTGCGTGACCACCGGTTTTTGTCCGGCAAATACTTTGCCTTCAATCGGATGCCCGGCTTTCTTCAGCGCTTCGGCCGCCTCGGGCGGCATGTAATTTTCATCGTGCTTGGCGAGCACTTCACTGGCGCGAAAAACGCCGTCCGCACCAATTTTCCCCTGCGCAACCACGCCTTTTCCTTCCTTGAAAAGATCGGGAAGAATGCCGGTGAAGGTCACGGGAACGGTTTTCGCCGTATCGGTCACATCGAAATTGACCGTCAATCCGTCGGCGTTGCGTTTGACGCTGCCAACCGTCACCAAGCCACCGAGACGAAACGCGCGATCCTGCGGCGATTTTTTTTCAGCGACCTCGCTGGGCGTGAAGAAAAACACGAGGTTGGAATTGAATGCGCGCAGCACCAGCGTAGTCGCGACGGCAATCACCGCAAGGCCGAGCGCAATCCACATGAAACGTCGATGGCGTGATTTCACGATTGCCTTTCTGCATGGTCAGCCGCGGCGCGTCGGGCACGCCGCCGCAACAAATAGATTTCTACAGCGACCGCCAACGCGAATGCACCGTACGAACCCCATACATAAAAACCGCGTCCACCCATGGAAAAAAATTCCGCCCAGTTCATGATTTGATCCCAACCGATTCAGACATCCATCGCGCTTCAAGCTCGCGCTCACGGATGATAGCGCGCACTCGCACCAGTGCCATCGCGACGGCGTACGCCCAGCAGGCCAGCACCATCAATAGTAATCCCCAACGCATCGCAGGCGAGGCGATCGCATTGCCCGAGAGCGAGATCGATGAGCCCTGGTGCAACGTGTTCCACCACTTCACGGAAAAATAAATGATCGGCACGTTGACCGAACTCACAATCACCAACAGCGCACCGGCCTTGTCGGCCCGCCGCCTGTCTTCAATTGCGTGCGTGAGGGCCAGATAACCGATGTACAAAAACAGCAGCAGCAATGTGGACGTGATGCGCGCGTCCCAGACCCAATAGGTTCCCCACGTTGGTCTGCCCCACAACGCACCGGTCCACAGCGCCATCGCGGTGAACATGGCCCCGGTGGGGGCGAGTGCCTCCATCATCATCGCCGAGACGCGCGTATTCATCGCAAGCGCCATCACGCCGTAGGCCGCCATCACCAGATAAATGAACATGCCGATAATCGATGACGGCACATGAATATACAAAATCCGATACACCTCGCCTTGCTGAAAATCGACCGGTGCCACCCACAATCCCAGCACCAAACCCGCCATCGCGAATGCGCCAGCCAAGCCTGCGAACCACGGCCACATTTTTCCCGCCAAGGGGTAGAACGTTGTCGGTGACGAAAATTTATAGAGATTCATGCAGGCTAATCCAGAGAAATACGTAGCGCCGCCGCCACCGCGAAGGGTGCCGCCAGTCCACCCAGCAACAGCATCGCACCGAGCAACGAAAGATTGGCGGAATAGTCGATCGACGCCGACACTTGCGCCACCGCACCGGCACCAAAAATCAGCACCGGCACGTACAACGGCAACACCAGTAACGCCATCAGGATCGAGCCGCCGCGCACCCCCAGCGTGAGCGCGGCACCGATGGCGCCGATCATCGACAACACCGGCGTACCCAGCAACAGACTCGCCGCCAGCACCGCAAGTTCCGCACCGCCCAAGCCAAATTGCAAACCGAGCAATGGTGCGAGCAATGTCAGCGGCAGACCGGTCATCAACCAATGCGCGATGATTTTACCCGCCGCGATCAACGCCAACGGATACGGCGACAACAGCAATTGCTCCAGCGTGCCGTCGGCGTAATCGTTGCCGAACAATCGCGGCAACGTGAGCAGCACCGACAGCAGCGCCGCCACCCAGACCACACCGGGCGCAATACGGCTTAGGAGCGCCGTCTCGGGGCCGATCGCGAGCGGAAACAAACTCACCACGATCACCAGAAACGCGAGCGCCTGAATCAGCTCACCTTTGGATCTGAGTCCCAGCCCCAAATCGCGCCGCACCGCGAGCCACAGCGCGCGCTCGGGCGCACGTTCACTCGTCTCGCTATCGATCGCGCAAGTGATCGTGGCACTCATGCGGCACTACCGCCCAGCGTCAACTCGCGAATATTGGCCGACATCGCGAGCGGCAAGTGGGTCGCGACGCAGGCCAAGCCGCCATCACGCAAATGCGCCTCCAGCAAGGCGGTGAATATTGCAACGCCATCGACGTCCAGCGCATTGGTGGGTTCGTCCAGCAGCCACAGCGTTTTTCGGCTCAACGCGAGCCGCGCCAGACCGACGCGCCGCAGTTGCCCTTGCGACAACCGCCGCGCCGGCAAATGATGGCGTCCGGCAAGGCCGGCGGCGTCAAGCGCGGTCGCGCGCGCCGCAACATCGGGCTCAATACCGTCGAACGCCAATGCGTCGACGAGATTTTCATCCGCGCTCAATTCGGCCTTCAACGCATTCGCGTGGCCGAGATAAAGGCTTGATGCGCGCTGCGCGCGGCAAAGCGGCGACCAGCGTTGATCGCGCCAGCGCACCTCACCGGCGTCGGCCGCCGTCAATCCCGCGAGCACCCGTAGCAACGATGTCTTGCCGGAGCCATTCGCGCCGCGCAGGATCATCGCTTGCCCCGCATGGAGTTGCCAAGTCAAGTCCGCAAACAAACGCTTCGGCCCGCGCGCCAAACTCAATCGATGCACGCTCAATTGCGGCGCAGGCGCGGTTTCGCTCATGGTGTCACTGTCGACAATGTCACGTTTGCGTTCGTCGTACCCGGCTTAACCGGCGCACTCACGCCGGAAACGTCACCTGCTTGCATTTTCGCGTTGCCGGATTTGGAAATGCGTGCCTCGATCACCACTTCCGCGACCGACGATAGATTCATTCCCGGTGCCATCGCCATCGCATCATTCAGCTCGAAGGCGTGCGGAAATTTGTCCGCCGCTGGCGCGGGAATCTTCAATATGGCGAGCGGCATGCGCGAACCCTGCTTCGCGCGCGCGAACACGAACAGCGTATCGCCTGGTGCGATTTTCGCGGTCATCTCGGCGGCGAGCATGATTTTTCCTGTGATTTTTGCGGCACCCGTGTTGGCATTGCCCGCGACGGGAAGCGGTGGGGACGGCGGTGAGGACGGCGGTGGCGATACGGCAGCAGGAGAGGCAGCGGATGCGGGCAATACATTCGAGCGACCACCTTCCACTTCCGCAATGATGGCGTCGATTTGCCGTGAATCGTCCGAATCTTTTGCCACCAAGGACTTTAATTTTTTCCAATTGACGAGCGCCGCATCGCGCTTTCCCGCGCGCACATCGGCCGTTGCCGCCAATGCCAGTGCTTTCATGTTTGCCGGATCGAGTTTCAATGCGCGCTGAATCAGCGTCGCCGGTTTACCGTCGAAGCGGCCCTGCTGCGCCATCACCGCCACATCCGCGTAATCGGCGAGCAATTGCGAATCGTTCGGCAACAACTGCACAGCACGTTCGTATGCCGCCAGGGCTTCCGGAAAACGGCCCAGCGAACCTTGCGAGCGCGCCAGCAACACCCAGCCTTTCGGGTCGTCCGGATTTTGTTTCATCTTCTCCGCAAGCGTGTCGACCATCGAAACAATTTGTTTGTCCGACATCGGCGATTGGGCGGCGGGTTCGGGTGCCGCAGTGGCGACACCATTCAACGCGTGCGGCGCGCCGAGCGTCGCGTAAATCGGCAACGCAGCCACCGGAATCATCGCGCCCAACACACCTGCCAACCACCAGGAGGCTCGTGGCACGGCGGTCGCGATGGCTGATGAGGTTCCTTCCTCGGGCACCTCGTCGACAAGCCGTTGCGAAAGCTCGTTTAAGGCCGCATCGCGCTCGTCGGCATGGATGACGCCGCGTGCAAACTCATCCTCAATTTCGCGTTTGGCCGAGCGGAAAACAGCGATATTGCTGGTGGAATCGGGCAAGCTCCCGTCAACTTGGCTCACTGCGCGCGTGGCCCGGCGCAACAACGGCACCAATACAAACGCCAACGCCACCAACAACATCAAGGTTGCAACAACGATAAATGAGATCACGAGTAGGGTTCGATTGCGCCGGAAGAGAGGACGGAAATTATATCCCGCGTACCCGTGATGCCTGTCAAGCGAGTGAGCAGGCTTTGCGATAGCGCAAATACGGCGGCGCGTTGATGCAGCAGAAATCATGCGACTTGCGCGAAACCGCCGGCCCTAGGCAGGACAGACACTAGCACTGGCGCGGTGTTCTAGGCATAATCATCCCGAGACGTTCGCCGATGCTAGTCATTCCGACGTTGGCAACAGCCATCAATGGGACATGTTGACGATCAGTTACGCGCGGCAGCACCATTCGATTTAACCTGGAAACCTCAGTTGGACGGGTGCGAGTGTGCGTTTTTGCGGCTTTCTGGCAAGCGTGGAGCAGGGGTTTAGTGCGGCATGCCGCGCGCCTGCGTAACGGTCTGCGCTCGCAAGCGCAGACGCGCCCTGCGAGGGTGACGATGACGCAGACTTCACCCTGCTAGGAGGAGCAACGCGGCCAGGGGGCCGCAAAAACGTGCAATCGCG
>JANOKK010000441.1:0-1540 GCA_031419255.1 Betaproteobacteria bacterium | reverse complement strand
TGCGCGAGCTCGACATGGTCACAACACAATCCGGATTGTCTTGTCCAACGTAGCTATCGCAACCCGACCATTTCAATGAATAAGGGTCGCCATCGTTGTATGTGTATCCCGATATTTGTACCGATTGAGCGAGAGGAAATGCCTTCAAACAAATGCCATTGAAATTGCATCCCAGTGACGGGTCGCCTATGCCCCCGACTTGAAATGGAGAGGTGAATCCCGCGACGAATACTCTCAACACCTTCCCCGCCGACCCCAACCCATCAATCTGCCCACGCAACTCCCCACCCGGATACGCGCTCGAATGCACATTCACATACAACTGCCCCGCCAACAATTGCGTTTCCTGCGCCGCATCCAGCGTGACCGTATCCGTCTTCGGACTTCCCGCCGACAACGGAAATAACACGCCAGCAGACGCGCCGCGCGCCGCCGGCCCGTGGATGTGCGCGTTGTTCTCAACACCTTCCATGCCGCTATACGAAAGATTCAGTTTCAGTTGTTTTGTCGTGACATCGTAAGTTGCAGTTCCGCCACCACCGCCATTGCTCACACTGAGCGGCGCTTCCTGCGAGCCTTCGAGCACGATGTTGAATTCCCTCAGCACCTTGAACGATTGCGTCGTTTGCGCCGCAGCGGCATAGGTATTGTTGCCCGCTTGATTCGCGGCGATCGTGCAAAGGCCGGGTGTGCCGGTGAGCGCCACCGTGACGCCGTTGGTGCCGGTGACGGTGCAGATGGAACTCGTCATGGAACTGAACACCACCGGCTGCATTGAAGCGCCACCGGTCGCGGAAACAGAAAACGCGGCGCTGGTGGTCAGCTTGTCGATCAACGCGCCGAAGTTGATGATCTGCGCAAGCGGTGCCGCGAGGTAAGTGAAATCCTCAATGGTGTTCGGCCAGATCGGGTTGTACGGCGCAGTGGTTTCGCGAATGCGGTTGACGGTAACGCGATAGGGCGTGCCAACCACCATTTGTGTCGTGGTCAGAATCACCTGCTTCGCATCCATCGGATCGATGGTCGCGCTAGTCACGCTGATGCCATTGTCAATGGCGTAATTTGCCGCGAGCGCCGCGTCGCCTGCATCCACCACGCGGTCGAATCGCAGCGTGAGTTTGGTCGGGTTGCCGACCGCGAACGCTTCCACGGAATCAAACGGATAAGTAGCCCACGCACTCATCACGGCGAGCCATTCCGCATGCGGCACATTGCGCGCAATTGGCGGCATCAGTTTGGCGAAAGGCGCGATCCTCGGGTCGACAGAATCGAGAATGTGCATGCGCGACCCGGCGAGATTAAAGCGCTGCAAAATCGCGAGTGGACGTGCCGCGTCGCCAGCGATGTTCTGCGAAAGAACCGGCGTCGTGAAGCGCGCATCCCACACCGGCCCCGGCCCGCCGGGCTGATGACAAAATGCGCAATTGGAATCGACGTAGCTGCGCACGCGGTGTTCAAGCGTTGCGGTGGTATCGCTCAAGGGTGCAAGACGCGGTAGCGCGGAGGGGTTCGCGAGCGTGGTGTTGAACAACCCCAACTC
>JANOKK010000440.1:0-1561 GCA_031419255.1 Betaproteobacteria bacterium | reverse complement strand
GATGCCAAGCCATTAAATGGCGGATTTCGGCGCGTGCGCGCACCTTGAATTCATCGCCTTTGATGCGCACGAGATTGACGTAAAACTCATTGAGCACTTGTGTGCTCACGCGGCCGCTGCGTTCTTGCCAACAGCGCGTTAACCAGGCTTGCGCCGCACGTTGTTTCGCGACAACTCGCGTGTCGAGCGCGTAAATCAGGACGTTGGTGTCAACGAAGACCGGCACGGTCGTTCGCCTCGTCCCGGCTCAGATAGCGTGTGTTTTTGGGAAAGGGAAGAGGCTGGAATTTCAATGCGGCACGCATGGAACGCTCATAATTTCCATCGCGTGCGCGCGCTTCCTCGACAAGTTGTCCAAGATAGCGCGAGATGCTCGCATTGTCGCGCGCCGCTTTGACACGCACCCATTCGAGCGCTTCCTCGGCCATCGTGACGGTGACATTTTTCATGTTCGGCTCCGCAAAAAATTCACACGAAATTAGTGTAACACGAACTTCGTGTTATTTTTGTGAGGGTCTGTGACGCATGCGGCCAGTTTTTCCGCTCCCCGCCCATCGATAAAAAAAGCCCGCATCTCTCAACGCGGGCTTTCTATTTCTTTCGACGTTTCGAGAATTACTCGACGCGCGCCTTCTCAAGCAACTTGGTCACTTGCCACGCCTTGGTCTTCGACAGCGGCCGGCACTCTTCGATCAACACGGTATCGCCTTGCTTGAATTCATTGTTCGGCGAATGTGCGTGATATTTCTTGGAGCGACGAACCACTTTACCCAGCACCGGGTGCATGACGCGGCGCTCGACCAGGACGGTGATGGTCTTATCCATCTTGTCGCTGGTGACGATACCGGTCAGGGTGCGTTTGGATTTGGCGGCGGCGGCTGTGGTTGTTTCGGTGGCGGTCATTATGCAGCCCTCGCTTTTTCGGTCAGGATGGTTTTGATCTGCGCGATTTCACGTTTGACGCGACCGAGTTCGGTGGTCTTGGTCAACTGCTGAGTCGCCACTTGCATGCGCAATGAAAACTGGGACTTGCGCAGCGCCAGTATTTCCTTGTTCAGATCTTCCGGGGACTTGGCCCGCATTTCTTTGGTGTTCATAAGGGTCTCCCGTTTAACCGATCATGCGTTGAACGAAGGTGGTTTTAATAGGCAGCTTGGCGGCGGCGAGCAGGAACGCTTCGCGTGCCAATTTCTCATCCACGCCGTCCATTTCATAGAGCACTTTGCCGGGCTGAATTTCCGCCACGAAATACTCGGGCGAACCTTTTCCGTTACCCATGCGGACTTCGGCAGGTTTTTTGGAAATCGGCTTGTCCGGGAAAATGCGGATCCAGACGCGGCCACCGCGTTTGATGTGGCGTGTCATGGCGCGACGAGCGGCTTCGATCTGGCGTGCGGTCAAACGACCACGACCGACTGCCTTCAATCCATATTCACCGAAGGAAACTTTGGTGCCGGCGGTTGCAATACCCTTGTTCCGGCCCTTTTGTTCCTTGCGATATTTACGTCTAGCTGGCTGCAACATTTTTCACTCCTGCTCTGCGCGGTTTGCGCGCTTCAGC
>JANOKK010000439.1:0-2638 GCA_031419255.1 Betaproteobacteria bacterium | reverse complement strand
GATCGGCGCGCGTCTCGCCGCGCGCATTGCGCCGGAAGAATTGGTGAGCGAATCGTCCACGCATGATGAACACGCTGTTTACAACACACCTTTTTACCGCCGATTCCGCGAGACCGTCGCGTGGTGTGTGACGCACCGCCGGTTAGTCATTGCGGTGACGGTTGTTTTATTCGCAGCGTCGCTTTTCGCGTTCAATTTTGTGCAGCAACAATTTTTTCCATCATCGACGCGCGTGGAATTGCTGATCGATCTGAAGCTCGCTGAAGGATCTTCTTTCCAGGCGACCGAAGTGCAAGTCAAGAAGATGGAAAAATTCCTGAATGGGCAAAAGGAACTGTACGACAATTATGCAAGCTATGTCGGCACCGGCAGCCCGCGCTTCTTTTTTCCTCTCGACCAGCAATTGCCTGCGGCAAGCTTTGCCCAATTCGTGGTGACCACGAATAGTGTCGCGGCACGGGTCGAGTTGCGTTCGCGCTTGATCAACTTATTCAAGACCGATTTCCCGGAAATCCGCACCCGCGTACTTGAACTGCAAAACGGGCCCCCAGTTGGCTTCCCGGTGCAGTTTCGCGTATCGGGTGAAGACATCCCGACGATTCGCGATATCGCCGCTCAAGTTGCCACGGTCATGCGCGGCAACCCGGGTCTTGAAAATGTGCAGTTCGATTGGGACGAGCGCTCAAAGGTCATCCGGCTTGAAGTTGATCAGGATAAGGCGCGTTTGTTGGGCGTTACGTCGCAGGAATTGTCGACGTTCCTCAATACGTCTCTTAACGGCGTACAAGCCACGCTCTACCGCGAACGCGACAAGTTGATCGAAATATTGATCCGTGGCCCCGCCAATGAACGCGCCAAATTGCACCTGTTGGAGAGCCTTGCCGTACCCACGCGCACCGGCAAAGCGGTGCCGCTTACGCAGATTGCCAAAGTGCGCTATGAGTTTGAAGAAGGCGTCATCTGGCGACGCGACCGATTACCGACCATTACGGTGCGCGCGGATATTTATGAGGCAGGTTTGCAACCGGCTACCGTTACTGGCCAGGTCGACGCGTTGCTAAAACCCGTGCGCGCCAGTATGCCGCAGGGATATCGCATCGATGTCGGCGGAGCGGTCGAAGAAAGCGCCAAGGGTCAAGCCTCGATCAATGCCGGTATGCCGCTGTTTTTCGGCGTGGTGTTCACGGTGTTGATGATTCAGTTGAAGAGTTTTCAGCGCGTGATTCTGGTTGTGCTCACGGCACCATTGGGCTTGATCGGTGTCGCCATGGCCTTGCTGGTGTTCAATAAGCCGTTTGGCTTTGTCGCCATGCTCGGCACCATCGCATTGTTCGGCATGATCATGCGAAATTCGGTGATATTGATTGACCAAATCGAGCAGGACATTGCCGCCGGACACGCGCCGTTCTTGGCGGTGATCGAGGCGACCGTTCGCCGGCTGCGGCCGATCGCGCTGACCGCGCTGGCCGCGATGCTGGCGATGATTCCCCTGACGCGCTCGGATTTTTTTGGGCCGATGGCGGTCTCGATCATGGGCGGCCTGTTTGTCGCGACTTTACTGACGCTGCTTTTCCTGCCGGCGCTGTATACCGCGTGGTTTCGGATTTCGCCGGACACACCCGCAAAAATCGTCGCCGCATAGCGTTGTCGCGACGACTATCGAGCGGGATTGGCGACCGCTCCGCGTTACAATATGCCGGTGATTTTTCATCGATCCCTTTTCACCCTCATTTTGATCGGCGCGCCGGCGTTGTTGTTGTCGTTCCCGTCAACATCGGCGCAGGCACAAACCGTATCACCGGAGCCCGCTGCGGCCAAATCAAGACCAAAAATCGGCTTGGTGCTTTCCGGTGGCGGTGCGCGCGGCGCAGCGCAAGTCGGTGTTATCAAAGTGCTCGAGGAACTTCGCATCCCGATCGATTACATCGCCGGCTCCAGCATGGGCGCGCTGGTCGGTGCGGCCTATGCATCGGGTACCTCAGCCGAGGAAATGGAGCGGCGTCTTCGCAGCGAAGATTGGGATCGACTTCTCACCGACGAATCGCCGCGTGGCGATCGCAGCTTTTTGCGCAAAGAAGAAGACCAGAATCGCTTGCTGCGCCTGGAACTCGGCGTAAAAGACGGCGGATTGCGGCTGCCGCCCGGTGCAATTTCCGGCCAGAAATTTGACATCCTGTTTAGTCAATTGACCCGCAGCGTATCGCCAGGCGTGGTGTTTGACGATTTGCCGATTCCATTTCGCGCCGTCGCTACCGATGCCGAAAGTGGGCGCATGGTGGTATTCGATCATGGTCGACTGACAGATGCGATGCGCGCATCGATGTCGGTGCCCGGTGCGATTGCGCCGTATCAAATCGGCGACCGGATTTATCTCGATGGCGGATTGACCCGCAATCTTCCGGTGGATGTCGCACGAACAATGGGCGCCGATATCGTCATCGTGGTCAATATCGGCACACCGCTGTTAAAACGAAATGACATTCAAACGCTGGTCGGTGTGTCGTTGCAGATGGTCAACATTCTCACCGAGCAGAATGTGCGCACCTCAATCGACTCGATGACCAAGAAAGATTTCCTGATTTCGCCTCCGCTTGAGACGATTGGCGCAACCGATTTTAATCTGGTCGGCGATGCGATC
>JANOKK010000438.1:0-2055 GCA_031419255.1 Betaproteobacteria bacterium | reverse complement strand
CACCGGATAGTTGCGCCGGAAAGTGATCGAGCCTGGCACCAAGATTGACCATTTCCAGCGCTTCTTCTGCGGGCATTGCGTTACGGGAAATCTCGGTAATGAGCGCCACGTTTTCTCGCGCCGTCAAACTTGGAATCAGGTTGTAGAACTGGAACACGAAGCCAACCGAGACGCGGCGGTACTGCGTGAGTGCATCTTCATCGGCGGCGGCGAGATCAAGATCGCGGTAAGTCAGCGTGCCCGAGGTGGGCACATCGAGGCCGCCGATGTTATTGAGGAAGGTGGTCTTGCCGCTGCCCGAAGGGCCGAGCAACACCACCAATTCGCCGGCATAGAGATCGAGATCAACGCCGGCCAGCGCGCGCACTTCGGTGAGCCCTTCGCCGTAGGATTTTGTCAGCCCGCGAATGCGAAATACCGCTTGACCGGCTTCATGCGTTGCGTCCGCATTTTCAATTGTCGTGGAGCGACGTTCCGGGAGCGGTTGGCGTGTGCCAAAGAATTTATGCATAGTGGGAGCGTATCAAATTCTCTCTGACGTTCGGCACTTTTCTGGAAAATATCAACTTCGTACGTTCGTTGCGCGGTAGCACCACAGGAAACTCTCGTCACAACGCTGCAATCTGACGAGGTCACCCGGATTACCAGCGATGAGTGGCGCAACAAAATTTGCGCGCAATGCCTGGTCAGAGATCAGGGCTTTGCGGTTGGCAAGAATTTTTTGAAAAATGCCTCGGCGCGCGCTTGCGTATCCAGTGTCGCCGTCGCGTTGGCGGCGACCGAGGCGCGCTTCGGGTTGGGCGTGTCATACGAATGTGTTGCCCCTTCATATCGAATGAATTCCACGTCGCCGCGCCGGCTTCCCGTGTTAAGTTTTTCGCAATTGCGAAAGCTCACTTCCTCATCTTCGGTGCCGATCAACAACAGCACAGGCGCATAACTCCGATACGACATACCGTAGTGTTTGGTGACAGGTGTACAAGCGGGATACACCGCGATTGCCGCGCGAAATCCGCTCTCAATGGTCGGTTTTTCCATGCCAATCGTTGCCTCGGCCATCGTTGACAGTGCGGCACTGCCACCATTCGACCAGCCTTGCAGGAACACGCGATCCTTTTGAATATCCTTGCGGCTGCGCAAATAGGCGAGCCCTCGATACGCATCGAGTGGTCGCACCATAATTTCGTTGATTTCGGGAGGGCGCCGACCATCGTTGGTGCCCGCCTCGAAACCCTGGTGATAACCGCGCGGGCCGAAAGTATCAACGTACAGGCCCACATAGCCGCGCTCTGCCCAGAATTTGCCCCACAGCGTGGTGCGCGACGCGAGCGTGCTTGCGTCAAAACGCCTGGCACCAGAACGGTAAACGCCGGAACGTCCATGCAACATCACGATCGCCGGGCGCGGTGCGGGAAACGCCTTGGCATCCGGCAGATACAGATAGCCAGTGAGTTTGACTTTAGCGTCGGCGCTGTCGAAGGTAATCGTCTCCGGCACTTGCGCGAGCGCGCTTGGCAACATGATAACGCTCAACATCGCGGCAAGGATTGCGACCTGTTTCCGGAACGCCCTCGTCATTGCAAATGCAATCAAGTGGTTTCTGCTTTGCCTGGCGCCTTCGCGCGCGTCTCATCGATCAGCGTGCGTTGGTAACACACGCCGTCGCGAAACCAATGCCACGTGCGCGCACGATGAGTTGCCCCCTTGCCCAGTGCGATCAATTCGGTGAGCTCGCTGCCCGGTGAATCGTGTCGTCGCCAGCGGAGCACTACGCAACGCTCGCCCGCCTGCCACGCGGCACCCTCGATATGTTCGGTGTTCCAGCGCAGAATGCCGTCCGAAAAATTGCCGGGATGCTCGACCACAAGCGTGCGGCCATCGTCCCACGTGAAAGGGTTGCGTTGCAGATAGTGCGGTCCCTCGTTGGGAAAAACCACCTCCACGCGCGAGCGATGCTGATCCCGCGCCCGCCCCTCAAGATCGACCGTGCGGTAGTGTCCGTCCCAAACGCCCTGATGAGCGAACCGGCCGGGCATGTATTCAGCCAGAGGATTC
>JANOKK010000437.1:0-11023 GCA_031419255.1 Betaproteobacteria bacterium | reverse complement strand
CAATAGGTGCCGCTTGCGGAACGGCCGCAGGTGCGACGGGTTGCTCGCGTTGTACGCGCGCCTCGCCCCTGCCACGTTGCTCCAATGGTTGTGACGATGGTTGTGCCGGTGGTGGCGCACTTTGCGGTGTCGGTGGCAGTGTGGATTGTCCACGTGGCTCACCTCGACCCCGATTGTCGGGTCGTCCACGTTGTTCGGGTGCCGATGCTGCCGGCGGGTTGGATGATGCCGGCGGCGCATTGATCGCGGCGTTCGGCGATCCGGCATTGGCGTTATCGCCTCGACGGTTTTCCGCCTTGCCACGACTGTTGCCGGCTCCAGTGTTGCCACCGGGTGGCCTGACGCGCGGCGGCAATGCCGTCGGTGGCGCGACCGTTGGCGGCACGATGACATTGACAGTCGCTGCCGGCGCGGCAGCTGCCGGCTTCAGGTCACGACGGGTGTTGCTATCAAGCGGACGACCCGGTTGCGCAGTCAATTGCGATTGCTGGGCGGCGAAGCCTGCATGTGCCGGAGCCGGTGCGGTGCGGGCAACGACGCGCCGCTCGAAGGAACGACCCGGAGGCTGCCCACCTTGCGGGGACGCACCGTGGATGCTGCGCGACGTCGGGGCCACTTGCGGCACAAACGCGATCGGCGCATTGACAATGGCATCGGCGGACACGCGCACTCCCGATCTTGATGCCTGTTGCGATTGCACGAATGCGGTCGTCGGCATCGCAATCACAGCGCCCGCAACTTGACGATTGGCGTAGATCACGTTGGTCACGTTTGAATTGTTGTACGTGTTGTTGATGATGGTGGTGTTGATCACCGTATTGCTGCGATTGATGTTCTCAAAGTAGCCGCGGCTCACGTTGTAGGCAGGGCGATAGACTTCGCGTGGTGCCAGCGGAAACCACGCCACACCGCCGACATTGCCACTCGAAATGGTGAGCTGAAAATTGCTGCCGCCGACGAAGGCAACCAGTGCGGGCGCGTAATAGGCGCGACTGCGCGACGGGCCGGGTACCCAGCCCCAGTTGCCGCGAAGGTTCGTCCACCGTCCATAGTGCGATACCGCATAGCCCCACGGTGCATCGTCGATCCAGGTCCAGCCCCACGGGTCGATCCACGCCCAATGACCGTCCCGATAGGGTGCCCAACCGACCGCAACCCGGCTTGGATACCAGACGTTGCCCCAGGTTGCATCGCTGCGCCAGGTACCGTTGGTGTCAAGGTCTTCATATCCCACCACGTCTTGCGACACATAGCGTGCCGAGGCGGAACTGTCATAGCGACGATCGCGATCCGTCGCCCAGCGATCAAAGTCATCGGTTCGCGGGCGATCAATGTAGTCGTATTCACGCAAGCCGATGCCGGTGAAGCGAAATGCCTGACGTGAATCGATCACGTACGCGGCACCCTCGCCATACGCTTCGCCTTGGCCGCGGCGCACATAAATCTCGGTGGCATTGCCATCGGGATCGACCTCGATCCGATACTCGCCCGGTTGGCGCAGCGTGAACGCAAGATTGGGCGTATCGATTTCAAGCGCCTGATTGCGCTCAAAGCGCCGCACGCGAACATGCAACGTCCCCTGCGTCAATTGCAATTGAACAATTTGATCGTCGAGATTGAGGATGGAAACGCCGGTCTGGGCGTGCATGCGAATCACCGCACCACCAATCTGGATTTCCGCACGCGCACGCGACTCGGTCCAAAGCCGATCGCCGGTGCTGAGCGGGCGATTGATGCGCGCTTGCACCCAATCGTTTTCCCCGGCCGGCGAAAAGCTGGTGTCGCCGGAGAGATAACCGAGGCGCGCGACGCGCGATGGCGGATCCGCACTGGCCCAACCGCTGACGGCGGCAAAGGCAAATCCTGCGATGACGACAAGCACCCGACGTTGGAGAGAATTACGGTTCATTTGATTCCTTGGGGTTACGGGAACAACAATTTCGACCCGGCAAAATCGGGTCGAACCAATAGATCACAGCGGGATGCAGGCACGCACCACCGCATTGCATCAGCGAAACATACGGCGGTTTGCATGAATCGTCCGTTCGGTAGCGCACGCATTGGGAAACTATGCAAAGCGATGTCAACAAGCCATGAGTCGAGAGCGATTTACCGCTTTACCAACGCGAGGCGACCGCTGATCTGCGAGCAAAAGTTGTCCTGAGAAGTAAATCGTGCGGTGATGCCAGAGGGGTTGGCTTCGATTTCGATCATGTCGTAGGAGCCCGTGAGTCCAGGGCAGGTGTAAGTGCCCGTCGACGATCCCATCCGCCCACTCTGTCGATAGTTGCCGGTGTAGTTGCAAATCGAGCCGTTTTCGTTGGTCGTGATGGCAAGCGTCGTGGCGGTATTGGTCATCGCCACACCGACAATGCTCTCGACTGTGCCGTTGTTGGCCGGGTTGCTGCACGACGCGGATGTCTCGCGAATGACACCGGCATAGCCACCTGTCAAGTCATTGCTTCGAAAAGTCTGGCGCGTGAGTGATTTGGTGACGGCGATGCCATCAACGCTGTAATTCAGTGTCGCCGCATCGACAAAGGCGGTAAACGTCGCGGTGCCAACCTCTCTCACGGACACCGAGTTGGGATTGAATGCGCCGCCGAACCATGGACCATTGGTCTGATACATGGGGCCCGTAAATACCAGTGCGCCCGATCCGGCCTGGCCGGTATAGGTAGCTGTTGCCGTAAAGAATGTGGGCCGGTTGTCCGATCCATAGACGAAGAATGTAAGAAAGACAATTTCGCGCTGATGCGTGGCATTCACGCCCCAGCCGGATTCGTTTGCGTTCCACCACATATCGGTAAGGTCGGTGGTAAATGTATTGGCCGACGCGAATGGCGCGTAAAGCCAGAATGACAACAGTAGTGCGGCGTACTTCTTCATTTGAATTCCACTTCTACGAATATTGTTTTCAGATGTGGTGCACCGCAGTGACCGCCTATGGACGAAGCATTGACGTTGGGCCAGAGATCCTGGCGCGAGTGTTTTCGCGATTGCCGACGCAGTACCTACGAGCGCAGTGTGCGCGCGTGGGCATGGATCTACGTATCAGCAAAGCGCGCAATGCGACGTAGGACAAAAACGATTGCGTGGCTGGCCGCGACTGGGCGCGTCAGTATTGTGCGATGCGTTCAGGCAGTCGCGTGAAAAGCAACTGATCGATCAATGGCGCGGACGCCACGACGAATGGATTTACAACGCGATTCTGATCCGTCTCGCAAATATCATCACAAACGCGATCCACCAAGAATCGCCGCGATGACACAGGATTCTGTCGTATCCAGTTGCACGGCAAGTTCCAGCGACATGACCCTCGTTGTGACCAGCATGCTGGTCGAACGCCAGGTGCCGCGCTTGCCGTCATTGCATGACATCGAGCCAGCGGCTTGCAGACGAGCGCCGTTGGTCGAGTAGTTTCCGTTATACGTACACTGCAATCCGGTGACACCAGCAAGCGATAAAGCCAATGCACCACTGGCACCCACGCCCATACCAATATCGTATTGACCGTAGGTGGCGCGATTGCCGTTGTCTTGCGATTGCGCACAATTGCTTCGCGCCTCGATGATGGCGCCTTGCCACTGCCCGGCCAAACTGGGTGCAACCGGTGGCGGCGGGCCAAAAATCTGCCGGGTAATTTGCTTGGCGATCAAGTTACCATCCAGCGTATAGCTCATTGACGCGCTATCGCTGCCAGCGAAAATGAGCGTCATCGAGCCGACTTTGGTCGCCGCAATGCCGTTGCCACTCCACCCTGATGCGGGTGGTGTACCGCCCGTTATTCGCAGCATGTCACCGCTACAACTGGCCCCCGCAATGACACAGGAAACGGTGTACCACACCGGCTTGCCCGCCGCTTCATAGACAAACATCGTGACAAACATGATCGTCGACTGCTGCGTGATGGTCGCCCCCCATCCCGATTCGCTGGCATTCCACCACAAGCCTGTCAACGGCGATGAGGCCGTGGTGTCGATGGTGAATGTCTGCGCATCTGCACGAAGTGATCCCGCCATCACCCACATTAACGCGGCTATCTGGGCAGCCTTAGTCATTCGAACCCTGCAAAATATTGCAGGTGATTGTGTTGCGTGCATGCTTTTCGCTCCTTGCGTTCAAGTCACCACGACTTGAGCTTGGAGTACGGATTCACCGATATGTTCAACCGGTGCCGCAACGCGAACGCAGACGCATCGTTATTTTGCAACTAGGCGCTTGCCATGTTGTTGCGCGCAATCAATCCCGCTGCGGCGTGGCGCTGATCTTGTGAATGGCAAGATCGGTGCCTTCGTATTCCTGCTCCTGATCGAGCCGTATACCGACAATGGCTTTCAATCCACCGTAAATTGCAAATCCACCGATCAGCGCGACGGTAATACCGAGCGCGGTACCGGCCAGTTGACTCGCAATACTGACGCCACCCATGCCGCCCAGCGCCTTCGCGCCAAAAATACCTGCCGCGATACCGCCCCATGCGCCGCACAATCCGTGTAACGGCCACACACCGAGCACATCATCGATCTTCCAGCGGTTCTGCGCCTGCGTGAACATGAATACGAACAGCGCACCGGCAATGCCACCGGTGAGCAACGCGCCGATCGGATGCATCACATCTGAACCCGCGCACACCGCCACCAACCCCGCAAGCGGGCCATTGTGGACGAAGCCGGGATCATTCTTGCCGGCCACCAGCGCGGCGAGTGTGCCGCCAACCATTGCCATCAATGAATTGACGGCGACGAGACCGGTGATTTTGTCGATGGTCTGCGCGCTCATCACGTTGAAGCCGAACCAGCCGACGCACAGGATCCACGCACCGAGCGCCAGAAATGGAATATTCGACGGCGGATGCGCAGCGATGTTGCCGTCCTTGGTGTAACGGCCCATCCGCGGCCCCAGCATCAACACTGCCGTCAGGCCGATCCAGCCACCGACGGCATGTACCACGACCGAACCTGCAAAATCATGGAACTCTTCGCCGAATGCGCCTTTCAGGTAAGACTGAAATCCATAGGCCTGATTCCACGCAATGCCTTCAAAGAACGGATAGACAAATCCGACCAGCAGAAACGTCGCTACCAGTTGCGGATTGAATTTCGCGCGCTCGGCAATACCGCCGGAAACGATCGCTGGAATCGCCGCCGCGAACGTGAGCAGGAAGAAAAACTTGACGAGGTCGTAGCCACTTTTTGCGGCCAATTGTTCGGCTCCCGCAAAAAAATTCACACCATAGGCGATCGAGTAGCCGATGAAAAAATAGGCGACGCTTGAGATCGCGAAATCGACCATGATTTTCATCAGCGCATTGACCTGATTTTTATGGCGGACGGTGCCAAGCTCGAGAAATGCGAAGCCCGCATGCATTGCAAGTACCATGATTGCGCCAAGCAAAATAAACAGAACATCTGCGCTGGATTTCAGTGCGTCCATGGAAGCCTCATGTGAGAAGTGCGTTATGTGACGGTACGACAAAACGGTGCGCCATATTCCGGCAAATTTTACGGCTTGAGTGGCATCACCTCATTGACCTGCACCGATATTTCTCAGCCGTGCGGCGGATTTTCGTCACAACGCGTCAACGCGATCAAACTGAGACGCGTTAACTTGCGACTGGCCACCACAGTGGTGGCCACCCACCCACGAAAGCACCCATCATGAAGCTACTTATCGCCGCGATCATCGTCGCACTGCCGTTGATTTCCCATTCCACATTTGCGGCGGACACGCCCGCCCCCAAGCAACAAACCAAGATGGCGGCCTGCTCGAAAGCAAACAAAGGATTGAAAGGCGACGAATTTAAAACCGCGCAAAAAGAATGTCTCTCGAAAGACTCTTCTCCTGCCAAATCGGCAGACAAAGCGGACAAGCCTGCCAGCCCGAAAAACAAGATGGCTGCATGCTCGAAGGAGAACAAGGGATTGAAAGGCGACGAATACAAACAAGCGCAAAAGGCTTGCCTGAGCAAGTGAGGCAGTAGCAGGGAAGGCAAAGGGCGCATCGTTGATGCGCCCTTTGTTTTTTTGGCGTCACGACGCCAACATCGACTTGCCCGCCGCTATGCGCACACGCGATTGCGTCCGCCTTCTTTGGCTTCGTACAAGCGTTTGTCCGCGCGCGCGAGCAACTCTTCGGCGTTGGTCTCGCCTGAAAATTCGACCAGTCCAAAGCTCATGCTCAAGCTGATGCCGGGATTGATGCCTTGCCAATCGTGTCTCTCGATGGCCAACCGTAGACGCTCACAAATTTGCCGCGCCGTATCGAGTCCTGCTTCGGGAAACACCAGCACGAACTCTTCGCCGCCATAGCGACCAACAATGTCGATGCTGCGGCAGCCAGCCTGCAGAATCCGCGCCACTTCGCGCAGCACCTGGTCGCCGACCGCATGTGAATATTGATCATTGATGTTTTTAAAGTAATCGAGATCCGCGAGCGCCACCGACAATGGTCTACCAGAGCGTACCGCGCGATCCAATTCGCGCGCCAGTACGCGGTCGAGCTCGCGCCGGTTGGCGAGTCCCGTCAGGCTGTCTTCGTTTGAAAGGCGTTCGTAGGCTTTGGCCGCGTCCGCAACCTGCACCAGCAGTTGCGCCTTTTCATTGTTGGTCGATTCGAGTTTTTTCTTTTCGCGCTCAAGATCGGCGGTGCGCTCGTTGACCATGCGCTGCAACGTTTGCTGGCGCACACGCAATTGTGCAACGCGAACACGGTATGCGACGAACATCATTATCAGCGCTACCGCCAGCCCAGCGGCACGAAACACGGCCATCTCGTGAAATCTCGGCTGCTGTTCAAGCGTGAGGCTGGCACCCGTCTCACTCCATGCGCCGCCTTCGCGCGCCGCGAGCGCGCGAAACTGGTATTGGCCCGGATGAATGTTGGTGTACACCGCTTTGGCTTCGCGCCCCGCCTCGACCCAATCGGGATCGAATCCCTCTAATCGATAGCGGTAGCGAATTTTTTCCGGGTCGGATAGCGATAGCCCAATGTAGCTGATTTCCACCCGATGCTTGCCGGGTGGCACCTGGAACGCTCCACCTTCATTCGGACTCGCGCGTTCACCATCGATAAACACGTCCTTGATCCGTACTGGTGGCGCACGCAAATCGGTTTTCCCTTCACCGGCAGGATCGACGACGGCCACGCCGCGTGCGGTCGGAAACAGCAATCTGCCATCGCGGGCGCGCCATCCCGCCGGCTGCGATGCGCCATTACATTGCACCGTCGCCATGCCCTCTGCGCGGCCGTAATGCACGGTCTCGAGTTTCGCACGC
The DNA here is from genome assembly GCA_031419255.1 of Betaproteobacteria bacterium. Classification (GTDB taxonomy): domain Bacteria; phylum Pseudomonadota; class Gammaproteobacteria; order Burkholderiales; family Usitatibacteraceae; genus UKL13-2. The sequence continues at coordinate 3,746 of JANOKK010000437.1, read as the reverse complement.
GTGCCAGTGGCCAGTTCCGCCAACTGTGATTTTGAAAATTTGATGATGCCGCGATTGCCGCAGCTCCAGATATTTCCGGCGTGATCATCGATTGCGCTGAAATATGCCTGTGCCGGTGCGCCTTGCGAAGGCAGAAGGCGGCGCACGTTGTGTTGGCTGATCGATGCGCCGGGCTCGACGAGGGCGATACCGTTGCCGGAACTGACCCAGATGCCTCCCTCTTTATCGAGGTTGATGCCGAGCACGGTGGCATCGAGGCCCGCCACCTTGGTCGCTAAAATGGAGCCGCTCTCGATCACTGCCAACCCGCCGCGAGTGCCGACCCAGATTCGACCCACTTTATCCTCCAGCAAACTGCTCACCTGCTCACTTGGCAATCCTGCGACGACGCTAACCAGCGCCGATGGAAGATTGCGGTGCCAGGAAGTCTTCAAGATGCCCGAACTGGTGCCGAGCCACAACGAGCCATCGCGCGCGGCGAGGATCGCGCGAACCGGAACAATGCCGATGCCGAATTTTCCCGACATCACGTCGATTTTTTCGCCGCTTAATCGGTGCACGCCACCGCCGTTGGTGCCGATCCAGAGTGCGCCATCCGGATCCTCGGCGAGCGACAGTACCGCGCCGCTGATCAGCCCTTCCTTACGACCGTAGCGGCGTACGCCTTGCGTTGTGACCACGAACAAACCGTCTGAGGTTGCCACCCAGATGCGTTGCTTCCGGTCTTCAAGCACTGCGCGGGTGAATTCTTCACTGAGGCCTTTGCGCACGCCCCAGGTGGTGATGCGCGCATCGCGAAAGCGGTTGACGCCGGCGTCTGTGCCGATCCAGATGCTGCCTTCGCTATCTTCAAAAATTTCGCGCACGTTGTTGTTCGTAAAACCGTCGGGCGTGGCAAAGCGCTCGAACGCGTTTCCTGTCAGGCGAAACACACCTTCAAGACTGCCCACCCATACGGCGCCGTCGCGATCGACCAACAACCTCGTCAATGTGTCGCTCGCCAAACCCTGATCGCGACCATAACGACGAAGGTTCGGCGTCGCCGTGCTGGCGCCCGTAACGCCACCAGCAAGCATGGCAATTCCCTGACCGCTGGTGGCGAACCACAATTGCTTGGCGCGATCCTGTGAGATCGCAACGATATTTGCACCATCAAGCCAGGTGCCTGTTGGATTGCGGGTGAATTTTTCATTCTTGAACACCATCACGCCCACAGCAGTGCCGATCCAGATGGTGCCATCTGCCGACGTTACCACCGATGTGACCGTACCCGACGGCAATCCATCGGCTGCGCTAAACGCACGCACGTCATTGCCAATAATGCGCACCAGCCCGGTGGCACCGATGCTCGCCCAGACGCCGCCTTCGGCATCTTCCGCGAACAACGTCACGATGCCGGCGGGAAGGCCGCCTTTCGGATTCACCGTTTCAAATTTTTCGCGCGCATGCCGTGCGAGGCCACCGTCACGCAGGCCCACCAGCAAACCGCCATCTTTCAACACCAGCATCGATGCGACACCACTGCCGCGCAACGCGGGCGCATTGTTTTGATCGAATACGCTGAAGGACAGGCCATCGAATCGCGCCGCACCTTCGTGGGTGGCGAACCACATGTAGCCGTCCGGCGTCTGGGCGATGCTGCGAATCGTGCTATGCGGCAAGCCTTCGTCGACCGACCACGATTGATGCGTGAGATCGCTTAACGGTTTCGCGATATTAAGCGCAACCGCCGGCCCGACGGCAGTGCACGCGAACACCAACGCCGCGCGCACCAAATGCTGCGCCACGAAGGCGATCAATTGTCTGGTCAGATAAAGCATCGGTCGAACGACTGGCTACACATTGGGCAAGTCGCATTATGCATGCGCCGGGCGCGAAAAAAGTAAAGCAGTTGTGTCGAAAACCGCGCAAGGATCAGCCGGCAACGCACCCCACGACACCGAACGTGCGAGACCTCGCCGACATTGGAAAAAACGCACAAAGAATCAATACTGGCGTGCCCTTCCGGGCAATATCGTCCCGAACGCCGCGCCAGTGCTAGACCTTATATTCGCCGCCTTTTTGAAAGAATGCCACCGCTTCGCCTGCATCGCGCGTGCGCTTCATCGGTGGCAAGCTCTGCCAAATGCGTTTGCCGTAAGGCTTCTCGACCAGACGAGGATCGCAAATCATCAGTACACCGCGATCATTTTCGTCGCGTATCAGGCGTCCCGCGCCCTGCTTCAGTTTGATCGCCGCGTGCGGCACCTGATATTGCATGAACGGATTGCCGCCGGCCTTGGCGATGGCGTCGATGCGCGCCGCCAGCACCGGATCGTCCGGCGGCGCAAAGGGCAATTTGTCAATCACCACCAGTGATAACGCGTCGCCCTTCACATCGACACCCTCCCAGAACGAATGGCTGGCCACCAGCACGGCATTGCCGAGCTTGCGAAATCGCTCAAGCAATTCGGTGCGGGTACCCTCGCTTTGCACCATCAACGGATAATCCCAGCCGTGTTGTTGCCACTGATCCTTCATCATTTGGTGCGCGCGATCCATTGCCTTCAGCGACGTGAATAGCAAGAACGCACGGCCGGCCGATGCCTCGATCAATGGCAGCGCGGCAGTAACCACCGCCTCAGTGTGATCCGGCGTATTGGGTGCGGGCAAGTTGGCGGGCACGTAGAGCAACGCCTGCTGCGGATAATCGAATGGCGATGCCCAGGCCGCCGTGACGACGCGGCGCTCATTGAACGCGTCATCCTCGAAATCGTTTTCGGTTTCTTCGTCCGTCAAACCCAATTCAGTTTGATAGTGGCCAAATTCTCCTTTGACCGCGAGTGTCGCGGAGGTGAATATCCATGCACGCTTTTGCGCAAATACCTGTTCGCGAAATACTTGCGCCACCGACAACGGTGTCAAGTGAAAAGCCAGCGAATGGCCGAACACTTCGGCCCAGCGAATGTAGCCTTCGGCCGGTCCGCCCACCCCGTCGCCTCGCCAGCCGGCCATGCGCGCCGCGAATTCATCGGCACGTTCCAGGCAATTGGCCAATTCCTGCGCGCGCCCGGATTGACTTTCGAGCATCTCGCGGAGTTCGCCGAGCTTCTCCTGCGTGTCGATGAAGGCGGTATCGAAGCCATCGCGCGATGTCACCAATTGGCCGGGCAGGCGGGCGGAATCTTCAGCCATCACCAGGCGCAAATCGCGCGCGGATTTGTCGAGTATTTGCGCAGCCTCCTGCAAATCCTTGAAGTCGGCCGCATGCGCAATGCCCATGAGGCGCGAATCGCGGGCGAGCTCCGAGAGTTGCGAGGTCGTCACTACATCGCCGAAAAACATCGTCGCCGTTTCGGGCAACTGATGTGCTTCGTCGAAAATCACGGTGTTACAGGCCGGCAGCAAATCCTGCGCGCCGTCGTCCTTCAATACCAAATCCGCAAAAAATAAATGGTGATTCACCACCACCACTTCCGCCGTCATCGCGGCCTTGCGCGCTTTCATGACGAAGCAATCGGCATATTGCGAGCATTGGGCACCCAGACAATTTTCGCGGGTGGAGACCGCCATTGCCCACGCGCCAGAACGCTCAGGCACATCTGGCAATTCCGCCTTGTCGCCGGTGCCGCCGCCATTGAGTGATCGATCCGCGAAACGCCGGATAACCTGGATGTGGCGGGTATCGTCGCGATTCAGGAAGCGGCCATCGGCAACCGCGTTATCGAGGTGATGCAGGCACACATAATTGGCGCGGCCTTTCAGCA
>JANOKK010000436.1:0-1823 GCA_031419255.1 Betaproteobacteria bacterium | reverse complement strand
GAACAAAATTATCAAGCAATGTGTCGATTGGCTGCGCAAGAATCCGGGCCCGGTCATCAGAGGCGACCATAAAGTGGCACCGCCCTCGCGTGAAAACATGAATGCCAACATGGAAGAGCTGATCCATCATTTCAAGCTCTTCACCGAAGGCTTTCACGTGCCGCCGGGCGAGGTTTACGCCGCCGTCGAACATCCGAAAGGTGAGTTCGGCATTTACCTGATGTCGGATGGCGCCAATAAACCCTATCGCCTCAAAAACCGCGCGCCCGGATTTGCACATCTGGCCGCACTCGATGAAATGTCGCGCGGCCACATGATCGCCGATGTGGTGACCATCATCGGCACGCAGGACATCGTGTTTGGCGAGATCGATCGATGAACACCGGCAAAATGTTATCCGACGATTCAAAACGCAAAATTGATCGCGAATTGACCAAATTTCCCGCTGACCAAAAGCAGTCGGCGGTGATGGCCGCACTCGCGATTGCTCAGGATGAGAATGGCTGGTTGCCGAACGCGTTGATGGATGAAGTCGCCGCGTATCTCGGCATGCCGTCAATCGCAGTATATGAAGTCGCGACGTTCTACAACATGTACAACCTGAAGCCGATGGGCAAGACCAAAATCACGGTCTGCACCAATTTGCCGTGCGCGTTGTCGGGTGGCGTCGATGCAGCCGAATACCTGAAGAAAAAACTCGGTGTGGATTGGAAAGAAATTACCGCCGATGGCAATTTCAGCTTGGTTGAGGGCGAATGCATGGGTGCCTGCGGTGACGCGCCGGTGCTGACGGTCAACAACAAGCGCATGTGCAGCTTCATGTCGAACGACAAACTCGATCAACTGATTGAGGAATTGAAGCAATGAAAATGCTGGACTACGGCCCCGACGCGATCATCATGCCCGGTTTGAGCGGCGACAATTGGCGACTCAAGGATTACGAGTCGCGTGCGGGCTATGCGGCGTTGAAGAAAATTTTGAAGAACGGCATCAAGCCGGAAGACGTCATCGCCGAAGTGAAAAAATCCGCCTTGCGTGGGCGCGGCGGCGCGGGCTTTCCGACGGGGCTCAAATGGAGTTTCATGCCGCGTTCGTTCCCCGGTGCGAAGTATCTCGTCTGCAATTCCGATGAAGGCGAGCCCGGCACGTTCAAAGACCGCGACATCATGCGCTACAACCCGCATGTGCTGATCGAAGGCATGATCATCGCCGCCTACGCGATGGGCATCGCCGTCGGTTACAACTATATTCACGGCGAAATCTGGGCCGAGTACGATCGCTTTGAAGAAGCGCTCGACGAAGCGCGCGCGGCAGGCTATCTCGGCAAAAATATTCTCGGCTCCGAGTATTCGTTCGAGCTGCATGCATTCCACGGCTATGGTGCCTACATTTGCGGCGAAGAGACGGCGCTGCTGGAGTCGCTGGAAGGAAAAAAAGGCCAGCCGCGTTTCAAGCCACCGTTTCCGGCGAGCTTTGGCATGTACGGCAAACCCACCACCATCAACAACACCGAAACATTCGCGGCGGTGCCGTACATCATTCGTGAAGGCGGCGAGGCCTTCCTGAATCTCGGCAAGCCGAACAATGGCGGCACCAAATTATTTTCCGTCTCCGGCCACGTCAATCGACCCGGTAACTATGAAGTCAAGCTTGGCACGCCGTTCGCCAAATTGCTGGAGATGGCGGGCGGCATGCGCGGCGGCAAGAAATTGAAGGGCGTGATTCCCGGCGGATCGTCAATGCCGATCATCAAGGGCGACGTGATGATGCAGACCGACATGGATTACGATTCCATCGCCAAGGCGGGCTCGATGTTGGGTTCC
>JANOKK010000435.1:0-1205 GCA_031419255.1 Betaproteobacteria bacterium | reverse complement strand
GAAAAATACTTCGGGAAGAGCGAAAACATGGGGCCTTTCTGAATTCTTTTTTGACTGCTGCTGCGACACGTCCCGCGCGCGGTATTTTGGCGGCAACGGCTGCTCGAAAATGGGTGGATTTTGCCCGCCGATTTTGTCCCTGTTTCCCTTGCAAAACAAGGTGATCGCGGCAATTGGCCTATAATACCGTAACGAAACCGCAAAAGCATGGCAGGCATGGGTGTTTTAAGCGGGTTTCGGTGCTGATAGTTGGCTTACGTTGCGGTTCCGCCGATTGCGAATCTGCCGCCTTTCGCGCCGTGTGCCGAGCCAACTAACACTCAGTTTGCTCTGGCGGGTTCTCCGCATGTTCGATCACTCAATCCCGATTTTCCATGGAATTCACCCCTGACGATTTAAAACGTATCGCGCGATTGGCGAGAATCTGCTTGGACAACGATGAGTCCGTTGAGTTCGCTGGCCAGTTGGGTGGCGTATTCGGGCTGATTGAGCAATTGCAGGCGGTCGATACGCGTGGCATCGAGCCACTCGCGCATCCGCTCGATGTGATCGAGCATCACTCGCAGCGATTGCGCGACGATATCGCCACTGAGCTCGATCGCCGCGAGGCCAACATGGCGAACGCGCCGGCCCGGGAAAATGGCCTTTTCCTGGTGCCGAAAGTGCTCGAGTAGACATAGATGACGACAAACTTATCTGCTCACGTGTCGATTGCAACGCTGCGTACCATGCTCGACAAGAAAAAAATTTCCGCCGTGGAATTGGCGGAACATTATCTCGCGCTCGCGGAGCGCGCGCTCGCGCTAAACTGCTATCTGCATATCGACCGTGGCCTCACGCGCATTCAGGCGAAGCGCGCCGATGAGCGGATTGCGCGCGGCGAGGCCGGCCTATTAACTGGAATACCGATCGCGCACAAAGACATATTTGTCACCGAAGGCTGGCGCTCGACGGCGGGATCGAAAATGCTGGCCGACTATGTGTCGCCATTCAATGCGACGGTGGTGGAAAAACTCAACACAGACGCCGGCATGGTGTGCCTCGGTAAGTTGAATTGCGACGAATTTGCGATGGGTTCATCGAATGAGAATTCCGCGTTTGGTGCCGTGCGAAATCCATGGAACACGACAAGAATTCCCGGCGGCTCGTCCGGCGGCTCCGCGGCTGCCGTGGCCGCAGGTTTGACGCCCGCCGCGACCGGCACC
>JANOKK010000434.1:0-2076 GCA_031419255.1 Betaproteobacteria bacterium | reverse complement strand
GGTTTGGACGGCAGGATCACCGGGACTTCTCAAGTGGTCCGTGCGAACCGTCGCGCTGTAATTGTTGATGCCAAAAGCCACCTTGGGTTCGAACCCCAGGGTCGCCCATCGATGGACGATTTCAAATCGCATGCCACCGAGCGTAAAAGTTTTGTCTGCGTCGAGCCATACATCAGGTGGTATCAGTCGCGTATCGCGATCCACCCAGGGGGAAAGATCTTTGCGCCGCTGTTCAAGCCGCGCTGCACCCTCACCGCCTTCCAGATAATCGCGCGCGCTGCGATGCGCCCAAACTTCGGCGCCAATTTTTTTGAACGCCTGCAGACCGTAGAAATGATCGGCGTGATAGTGGGTAACGATCACGCGCTTGACCGGTTTGTTGGTAATCCTGCCGATGGCATTGATCATTGCCTGACCCAGCGACGGTGTACCTAACGCATCAATCACCACCACGCCATCATTGGTGACGACAAAGCCTGCGTTCGAATTGAAACCGCGATTTTCCTGCGAAGCGACGCCGGCTTTGCCCTGGAAAAAATAAATGTTGGGGGCGACTTGTTGCGGAACCAGCGCGGGGATGGCGGCCGGCTCCCGCGCGAGCGCACTCATACTCGTGCAAAACAAGCATGCCGCGAATGACATGTCACGCAGATTCATGCGATGCCTGCGTTGCCTTTCATCCCGACCAATTGCGGCAAATTGAGTTTTTTCGGCTTGATGGTTTTCTTGTCGCGCAAATAGCTGGCCATCAGATCCCAGATAGGCTCACCGGTGGCGCCTTCGGCAACGGGTGCCCAACCGGCGACTTTGTATTTCTTGTTCGCGTCGATCGGTTTACCTTTGAGCATCATGTTGCCAATGCGTCCACCCATCTTCGCCAACGGATCGCAGGTATACGCTAGCCCACCGACTCGCACCATGTCGCCACCCTGTTGATAGTAGGGATCGGGATTGAACAAATTGTCGGCAACATCCTCAAGGATGGTTTTGATCATCTCGCCCGTGAATTCATTGACGGTGGTGTAAGGATAAGTGATCGCCGTTTGATCCATCAAGTGTTCCATCGTAATGGCCTGCCCCGGTAGCAACGACGTACCCCAGCGGAAACCCGGCGAAAACGCGATGTCGGTGCCCTTCACTTCCATCAGCGCGTCGAGAATCAGTTGGTCGATGGTGCCGTTGAAATTTCCGCGCCGATATAAAAGCCCTTCGGACACGGCAAGTTTCTCGGCAAGTTTCGATTCATACGGTGCACGAATTTTCGTGATCAGGGCATCCATGTTCTTGTCGGCGGGCAGCAGGTTCGCGAACACCGGCAACAGGCGGTATTTGATCTCGGCAATCTTGCCGTTCTTCACATCGAAATCGAGCACGCCGAGAAATTTCCCGTTGGAGCCGGCGTTGGTCACCAGCGTTTGCCCGTTACTATTCCTCACCGCAATCGGTTTTGGTACGCCGTCATGGGTATGTCCACCGAGAATGACATCGATGCCGGTCACTCGCGAAGCGAGTTTCAAATCGACATCCATGCCGTTGTGCGATAGCAACACCACCACTTGCGCGCCCTTGCCGCGCACTTCATCGACCACCTTTTGCATCTCGGCTTCCTTGATACCGAAACTCCAATCGGGTGTGAGATATCGCGGATTCGCGATCGGCGTGTACGGAAACGCCTGACCGATAATCGCCACCGGCACGCCGTTCATTTCCTTCATCGCGTACGGCGCAAACACCGAATCGCCGAAATCGGCGGTCTGAATATTCTGTGCAAGAAACGTGACCTTGCCCTTGAAGTCCTTATCGACAATTTCCTTGACGCGCTTGTCGCCCAACGTGAATTCCCAATGGCCCGTCATGATGTCCACGCCAAGTTCCAGCGCGGCATCGACCATGTCTTGGCCCTTGGTCCAAAGCGCTGTCGCGGAGCCTTGCCAGGTATCGCCACCATCGAGCAACAATGTGCCGGGGCGCGACGCCTTCAACTGCTTCACCAATGTTGCCAAATGCGCAAACCCACCGACCTTGCCGTATTGGCGTGCCGCCTTGTCGAAATCAAGATACGTAAACGCGTGCGCT
>JANOKK010000433.1:0-10867 GCA_031419255.1 Betaproteobacteria bacterium | reverse complement strand
GGGCCGCTTTCAAGCGCGGCAGCTTCAGGTGCGAGGACTATCCTTCAAGATGTCCGCGCCGGCTAATTTGATCTGCCAATGGCCCGCGCCGATCACTGAGGATAACGCGCGCAACGGACTCGAACAGTATGCGATCCTCGTCCGAAATGTGTTCCGCAGATCGGACGAATATGCCACCCGGCCGATCCATCACATGGGCTTCGATACCGGTCGATATCAGCCCAATGATTTGCTCCTGAAGTTGTTGCCGGTAGCCGCCGCGATCTTCGTTCCAGATCACTAAATCCACCACCAGCCCCTTCAGGCGCCAATAGGCATGCGCCTGCACCAATTGGCGCACCAATTCGATGTTGGACGGCTCGCCAATGCGCAACAGCACGATCGGTAAATCGCCGGAAATGGCGTAGCCCCACAAGCCCGATTGGCCACGACGATTTTTCACCAACACGTTTGGGTCGGCGCGTAATGACGCATTGGCATGGATGACCGAATTGGCGAGTCGCGAGAAAATTTGTGCGTCCGCTTCGGTGGCATTGATTTGCCGCAGTACCACCTGACTATGTGTCCACGCCAACTCGAATACGCGATTGGCAAGCCGTCGATCCTGATATTTGTCGACCAGGCCGATGGCCGCCTCGCGCGTTTCACCCACTCCCGTCACCATGTCAATGGTCACCGACTGTTCTGCCTCGAGCGTGATTCGATAGCGGATCGCAACAATGGGATCCAGCACCGAACCCGTCGTGCCGGAGAGAGCAGCTGGATCCATCATGCAGTGCGGTGCCGCGACACTATTGCCGCGACCAATGAATCGCAGGCGATCGGTCTCATAGGAAACTTCACCGATTTTCGCGCCGTGTACCACCATCAGGTGAAACATCCACGGTGCCGCCTCATCCTGAGAGCGCCTTCGCCGTGTGCAGAGAATCGCGTGTTTGGCATCGATAATTTCGGTTTGCACAAACAAATTGCTGAATGCCGGATGCAACGCGTCGGCCGCCGGTGTCGTGAGCACCACTTCGGCGTAACTGGTGACGTCGATTACGCGCCGGCTGCGCGCGCGATTGGTGATGCGCACGCGGCGCAATTCGATATCGTCTTCGGGTGATACCACGATCTCGGTATGGGTTTCGACATCATCGTCGCGGCGGCGAAATTCGGCGCGGCCCTCGGAGAAGATCGCCTCGTAGGATTGGGCGCGCGCAAGTGTCGGTTGATGGGTGTTCGACCAGTAAGCGCCGCTGGCGACATCACGGATATAGCAAAACGTGCCGCTGTTGTCGCAGGTGGTGTCTTCGCGCCAGCGGGTCACGGCCAGGTCTTTCCAGCGGCTGTAGCCGCCGCCCGCATTGGTCACCATCACGTGATAGCGGCGGTTGGAGAGCAACTGCACTTCCGGGATCGGCGTGTTCGGCGAGCCGATGACGCGCACCGGCGTGTCGGCATCGTTGGCCGTTGCGCGGTGGGTTGAGAACCGCGCCGAATGAAACTGGAACGCGCTCGCTCTCGGTACCCGCTCCTGCAACAGCAGCGTTGTCGCCTGAAACATCGGATCCGATTCAAAGCGCTTTTGCATCGGCCGATTCAGCAACAGGTAAGCCATCGACAACAAAATCATCCCTTGATGGTGCGCCATGAATGAGCGGATCACGATACTCGTTTGTCCGCGCGGCAATCGTGCGGCGGTGTAGTCAATGGCTTCATAAAAGCCGAATTTGCCGGCGAGGCCATCGGCGCTGAGACGTTGCAGATTCTGGCAGGCAGCTTCCGGTGCCACCATCAGCGCCAGCGCGGAGGCATATGGCGTAATCACCAGATCTTCCGCAAGCCCGCGTTTCAAACCGAGGCCGGGCACGCCGAAAGCGCGATACTGATAATTGAGTGCGGCGTCAACGTTGTTGTAACCGGATTCGGAGATACCCCATGCGACGTCGCACTGATTGCCGTAAGCAATCTGGCGCTTGACCGACGCACGATAGGTGTCGTCGAGCAGGGTATTGTCATACGTCGGCATGACCAGGAGCGGCATCAAATATTCAAACATCGAGCCGCTCCACGACAGCAATGTGGCACCGCCCGCCGTCGGTGTCAGTAGCCGCCCAAGCGCGAACCAGCTTTCCTGTGGTAATTTTCCCTGTGCAATCGCCACAAAATTCGCCAGCCGCGATTCCGAGGCCAGCATGTCGTAGAAGCTCGTGTCCTGTCGGCGTTCGGAGACGTTGTAGCCGATGGACAAGAGATGACGCCGTTTGTCGTACAGGAAGTCGTAATTCATGTCGGCGAGCCCGGCGACTTGTTGCGCCATGATTTCAATGGCGGCCAGTCGGTCGGTCGTGTGACGATTGGCGGTGCCGATGTGCAGACGCAATGCATGCAACCATTCGCGTTCATCGGCGTTTGCTGCTTGCGCCAGATGATGCTCGACGATAACTAGCAACTCACCGTGGCGTGTCGTCATTTCACGCATTGAGCGAATGGCGTTGAGGTCGATATTATCTTGCGGGCCACCGGCGGCAGTCGGCATGGGTGCGGTTAGCGCGAGCCACGGTGCAAATAATTCCAGCTCATCGAGTGCGGCGCGACATTGCCCCGCGAGTGCGGCGGCCCACCACAAAGCATCTGACCACTGCGCGTCCATTACCTCTGGTGCGTTTTGGTTGAGATTCACAACGAGCAATTGCGCAAGATCCCGACATTTTGTCAGCACCATCTGCGCGCCCGAAAGTGTCGTCGGAGGCGTTTCGCAAGCGACGTCAATGTCGATGTTCAGTTGATCAATGAGCGCACGCGGTGCCTGCAGCATATCGACGGCGTGGTCGCTCAGCACACCCAGGGTATCGGAGAGTCCTTCAAAAACGCGCGCACCGAACATTGCGTCATCGGGCAACGCGAGCAACCCCGCGCGCAGTGTGAGCAAGTGGCCGGCCAGGTTGCCGCTATCGACCGAGGAAATGTACAACGGTGCCAGCGGCATCAATGTTTCGGTGTCGTACCAGTTGTATAGATGCCCCTGGTATTGCGTCAACTCCGCCATCGTGTCCAAGGTATTTTTGCATCGCTCAATCAATGTTGAGCCGGCGATGTAGCCGAAGTCATACGCGCTCAGATTAGCCAGCAGAGCGAGGCCGATATTGGTTGGCGAAGTGCGGTGGGCGATGACGTTGCCGGGGTGTTCCTGAAAATTGTCCGGCGGCAACCAGTGGTCATCCGGTCCGACAAACGTCTCAAAAAAAGCCCAGGTCTTGCGCGCATTTTTTCTCAGGAAAGTGAGTTGCGTACCCGTCAGGTGCACTTCACGACGCGGCAGCGCGCGACTGATCCACCACGCGATGGCCGGTGAAGCCATCCACAGAAACAATATTGGCCCCGCCACCACCAGCGTCGATGGCGAGACCCACGCGAGATACAGCGTGGTCGCAGCAGACGCAAACGGTCCCGCCCACATCGATCGATAGCTGGTGGCGAGACTGCTGCGGACCACCTCGGAGGCATCACCCGCATCGCTGGACGGCATCCATTCCAGCAAACGTTTGTGCGAAACCAAAATCCGCCAATGGGTGCGAATGATGGCATCCAGAGAACAGTAAGTCTCGAATGGCAGGCATGCCAATGAAAACGCGGTCTGCACAGACTGTGCCGCGACCGCACGAAATGCGGCGGCAAGATGCTGGCCGGGCAACACATCGTTGGGCTTGCGAAACAGGTCGACAGCCGAGCCGACCAATGGCGGAAGCAGCGTAACGCCGATCACCACCAGCGTCCAAAAGCCGGCAGAGCCGAGAAGCGTCCAGCCGAACAGCAATAGCGTTAGCAATGCGGCAGGCAGCAGGCTGCGGCGAAGGTTGTCGAATATTTTCCATTGCGACAAGTGCGACAAGCGGTTTTGGCAATGACCCGTTGACGAATCGCTGCGCGGCGCCGGTACTTGTGACAGCAACCAACCGGCGATCTGCCAGTCACCGCGAATCCATCGGTGGCGGCGACTCACATCGGCGCGATAGCTGGCCGGATAATCTTCGTACAACTGCACGTCGCTCATCAACGCCGAACGCGCATGACAGCCCTCGAGCAAGTCGTGACTCAGAATGCGATTTTCCGGAAAGCGCGACTTCAGCGCGCGCTCGAACGCGTCGACGTCGTAGATGCCCTTGCCGATGAACGAGCCTTCGCCGAATACGTCCTGATATACATCCGAGACCGCGCGCGTATAGGGATCGATGCCGGCGTCGCTGCCGAACAACCGGGCGTAGCGCGAACGGTTGGTGCCCGATACGCTCACCGCCATGCGCGGCTGAAGAATGGAATAGCCATCGGTGACGCGGCCCGCTGCCACATCAAAGACGGCGCGATTGAGCGGGTGCGCCATGGTCGCCACAAACTGGCGGGCGGCGTCGCGCAGCAATTGCGTATCGGTATCGAGCGTGATCACATACGCAACACTCTGCAAGACGGCGGTGTTACCGACAATGCGTGAAAAGCAATCGCTGCCGTTGGTGCCGCACCCACCACGCAGCAATGCATTTAAATCGGCCAACTTGCCGCGCTTGCGCTCATGGCCCATCCAGATGGATTCCTGCGCATTCCAGCGGCGTGGCCGATGAAACAGAAAAAAGCTATCGGCGATGGCGTCACGATCTTCATCTTTCTGCACTGCGTATTTTTCATTCAATGCCTTGATACCGTCGACCGCTCGCTGCAGCAACGCGTCGTCTCCCGCGAGCGTCTCTTGCGACGCATCGCGAAAATCCGTCAATAGTCCGAAATGCAGATTCGCATCGCGATTGGCAAGAAAGCGTACCTCCAGCGCCTCGATGAGATTGTCGATTGACGCTGCATGGGTGAGCATCGTCGGGATGATCACCAGCGTGCGCGATTCGACCGGAATGCCCTGCGAAAAATCCATGCGCGGCAACGGGCTTGGTATCACCAACAGCGTCGCGAGCCAATTGGTCAGCGCCACCGCCAATTGAGTCGCAGCGAGCAACGAGGCAATGCCGATGACCAACAGTTCACCATCCGCCAGCGCATTCAGTTGCGCTTCGCGGATCAGCACCGCCGTGACCACCAGCGTGATCAGCGCAATGGATGCCGGATAGAGCCACAAAAATCGCTGCCGGCGCGATGGACGAAGCGAGTTTTTTTTGTCCGCCACTGTGCGCCTGCCGAAAAATCGCGGCGTGCGCACTTCGGCTGCGCGCTCAAGCGCTGGCAAGCCTTTGTCAATGAGATAGTAGCCAACGTGCGCCATGCGGCTACCGATATTGTTGTTGCCGCTCTTGTTTGCGTCACCCGCATCAACGTCGGCGGCGTCGCGGGCGAGCTGCACGGCGCGCGCGGCGATTTCATGTTCGGCCAGATCGCTTCTTTTCGCCATCGCCTCGATCACGTGGCGATAGACGTCGCGAGTGGAAAAATCCATGCGGCCATAAACGCCACCCGGATCCGTGCGCAGTGCGCGTTCGACCCGGCTCATCGACTCCACAAATTCGCGCCAGTCCATCGCGCCCAGAAAACGCAGGCTCGCAATACTGTTGCTGATCGACACCTGCGCGGAGGCTTGCCGCTGCGATTCGGACTGAACAAATTGCTCGATCGTCTGATGCGATTCGGCCAGCAGTTGCTCGACCCAGGTGAGCGCCAACGCCAGCGCCGCACCTTGCCCCTGCAAGCGGCGTGCGAATTCGGCGACAAAGGCGGTGGACATCGGCGGGTTCGAGCGCGCCATATCGGCGATCAGCAGAATCAGGCTCTTCGGATCCTGTTCGGCCGTCACCGTCATTTGATCGGCCCAGAAGTTGGCTAGATTGCGGTCAACCAAACCGGCGGCAATGCGCGCGGAGACGCGGCGCAGATTTTCGATTAACGCCAGACGCAGCATGATCGGAATCGCCCACAGCTCGCCGAGCGTGAGTACCGTCACCGTCTGATAGGCGCTAACAAAGCGCGCCAGGCTGTCCGGATCCACCCGACCGTCGCCATGCGAAATAGTCTGCAGCGCGATGTCGTACACGCGCGGCAGGCGTTTGGATGGTCCGCGCGCGAGACGCGGCAACTCGCGGCTGTAGCCTTTGGGCAGATGGCGTCTGGCCGTGCGCATCTGCTCTTCGATCAAATGGAAATTGTCCAGCAGCCATTCACCGGCCGGCGTAATCGGCCGAGTCGCAACCACGGCGTCGGTGAGCAAATTGCAGGCGCTGATGAGTGCGTTCTCGTTGGCGGTGAGCCGTGTCAGCAGCCAATCGGTTGCGCGACCAGGTGCCAATTGGTGGGCGGTTGCGAGCGTGATCCCAAACTGCTCCATCTGGTCGGCACTCAGCAGCTCCGATCGAAGCGGTTGTTCATCGGCCGCACGGTCATGCGCCAACAGCAAGCCGCCGACGGTTGCGATCCGCTGCCAGAGTTTCAAAAATAGCGAATTATCGATGGCGCTCAATCTGATTGTATGGAGAGTCCCGGAAACGTAGATTCAACATTGATGAGGTTCTTCAGGTCTTTTCGGCCTGCAAGGCCCGCCAGTGCTTGATCTACGCCACATGGTCTTTTTGTTAACCTCAAATTTTCGTCATTCCGGCCCCCGAATGTTTTAATCGGGGGCCGGAATGACGGGTTCTTGGAATTACCCTACCCCGCAACCAACATCGGCGACACTGGATGCCGAAGACTGCCGAACGCGAGCGCGTATTGCTTGGTAAATTCGGCGCCGAAAAAAAATATTTGTGCCGAGTAATAAACCCAGAGCAACAACGCGATGAGCGAACCCGCTGCACCGAAGCTGGAGGCAACGCCGCTATTGCCGAGATACAGTCCAATCATATACTTTCCCAGCGTGAACAAGCCCGCCGTGAAGGCGGCACCGATCCAGACATCGCGCCAGGACAGCGGTGCATCCGGCAGCGCCCGGTAGATCACCGCGAACAGGCAGGCGATGACGCCGAACGAAATCAGCGAGGATATCGCCGTCAACAAACCATACGAGCGACTCCAGAATCCGCCGACATATCGCTCCAGCACCGCAAGGCCGGCGCTAAACACGAGCGAAACCAGCAACAAAAACGCCAGCACAAGTACTAAGCCGAAGGCATGAAGCTGGGTGCGCAGAAACGTGATGATCGCGAGACCTTTCGGCGGCTCGACGCCCCAGATTTCATCGAGACTGCCCTTCAATTCGACGAACACGCTGGTCGCGGCCACCAGCAATATGACGCTCGCGATCATGGTCGCCGAAAATCCCGAAGCGGGATCGCGCGCGCCGGCCAGCAGCGCCTGAATCGCCTGTGCGCCATTGCGGCCGACCAGTCCTTCGACTTGCGCGATGATCTCGCCCTGTGCTGCCTCGGCACCGAAAAAATAACCGGCGCCGGCGATGGCAAGGATCAAAATCGGCGTCATCGAAAACAACGTGTAGAAGGCCAGTGCGGCACCTTTGCTGCCGGCGCGATGATCGATCCACGCGTTGAGAGACTGGAGCAGAACCTCACGCATGGCACTTAATCCATTTCTCATTCATTTGCACTGTCATCCCCGGACTCGATCCGGAGATGACAGTGCATTTTTTGAGATAGAAGTGAAATGATTCCTCTACTCATTGACCAGCATTTTTGGGCGAAAACAAATGCATGATTCGTCGTTACCGCAGTAACCGAAGCAAATTCCTTTAGCGACGCGCGATCGACGTGTTCTGAAGTCTGATTGCGATACGCAATCGCAGGCAAATTTACGCGGGCACGCTGTTGACGGCGACGGGTGCTGGCGCGCCACCTTCCGCCTCCCAACGCTCTTCGGCCGAATGATCGGAAATGGCAAAGCGGCGCGAAACCTCCTGCCAGTTCACCACCGACCACCAGCCGCGCAAATAATCGGGTCGGCGATTTTCGTGTTTCAGGTAATACGCGTGTTCCCAGACGTCGTTCAGCAATAGCGGAAAACAGCCCTGCATCAACGGATGGTCATGACCATTGGTGGTGATAATTTCGAGCCGTCCACCATCTTTTTGCGCGCGCGTAAGCCACACCCAGCCAGCGCCAAACAAAGCGGCCCCGGCCTTGTCGAACTTTTCCTTGAACTGATCGAGGGATCCAAAGTCGTGGGTGATCGCTTCAGCGAGTGCGCCGGCAGGCTTGCCGCCGCCCACCACCGATGGCGGCGACATGGCCCGCCAAAACAGACTGTGATTGACATGTCCGCCCGCATTGTGATGCACTGTGTCGCGGATTTTCTCAGGCAACTTGCCGAGATTCAGCAGCAGCCACAGTGCGGTCTTCTTCTGAAACTCGGGTTCGTTTGCCAGCGCCTCATTGAGCTTTTCGACGTATGTTGCATGATGCTTGCCGTGGTGAAGCTGCATGGTGCGCAGGTCGATATGTGGCTCAAGCGCCGCCGCATCAAACAGCAATGCGGGCAACGCGTGCTTGATGATGCCACTGTCAACCGAGGTTGATGTTTCACTCATGAATGAACTGAGCGTCACTTCAAGCGCATGTCGTTTTTCACCGAGGTCACGCCGCGTACACCACGCGCCAATTCAGCCGCGCGATTGATGTCGGATTGCGAATTTACGAAGCCGCTCATTTGCACGACTCCCTTGAACGTCTCGACATTGATTTCAGCCGACTTCAGGCCCGGCTCATCGAGAATCCGTGCTTTGACTTTGGCGGTGATGACGGTGTCGTCGATATATTCGCCGGTACCCTCTTGCTTCGCGGTCGAAGCGCAACCGAGCATGAACATCATGGTGATGGCAACAAAAAAAGCGGAAATGCGTTTAAAAGGTTTCATGGTCGTACTCTCCTGGTTAGAAAAAAATCAATTGATGCGAATGCGGTCTTTGCGACAAGCAATTCGCGTCAGGTTCAAGGCTACCGGTCAAAGGGCTCACGGTCTGTGCGTTGGCGTACACATGCGAAATCGGATTCGGCCTCGGGCCGAAATGCGATTCGCGCATCCCTTAACGCAGGTGCAATCCACCTGCGCCAAACAGGCCCAGCAGGCCAACGATGATCAGATAAAAGGCAACAATGTAATTAAGCAGTCTGGGCATGATGAGAATGAGAATGCCGGCGAGAAGTGCCATGAGCGGGCCGATGCTGACGTTCAGGTTCATGTTGATTTCCTTGTGGGTTTAGTGGTGGGCACGACGGTTGTCGCCGCGAATTTGGCAGAGCTTGCTATGCAGTTGCGCTCAATGCGGCGCGCTTCCTTACGGTCTTGTGCGCAATTCTTGGACGATCGGCCACGCGCGGAGTTTTCCCCGGTGGCATATAAGGCTGTCCCGTCGGCGGCGGTGCCGCCATGACGGCGCGGACGGCACTCGGCAACGGCATCGCGCCGGCGGCGTTCATGAGCTCTTCGCCATGCGCGCTGACGAGAGTGCTTTTCAGTTTTGCAGTAGTGGAACGCTTTTGCGGCGTTTTGATCGCGACCGCACTCGAAAGAGATTTTGCATTTGCCATCGGAAACCCCCTTTGCATGGATACATGACGTCGATAAAACGGATGTGACGCGCAGCAAAGAATAGGCCCGGCAGCATTCGGCTTCCGTGCGGTAGGTCACATTTGGGACGTATCCGCCCGTAAATCGTCGTGCCTACTGTGCGGTAACAGACTGACGCAACGACGACAAGTCTGGAAACTAGGGACTTGTTGAAATTCATTTTGCAAATCGCGAGCGGAAAATTTGCGAAGCGAACTCAACCAACCCGAATCTATCCAGATCTTCCTTCACGAGGCAACACGATTTCATCCCCTAAACCCATACAGATTATTTTGGCGCGGCAGTTGGCCGACAGCCTTGCCATGCCGATCCTCATCGTCGATACCGACGAGACGCTGATTTACTACAACGAGTCGGCCGAGGAAATTCTTGGCCAGCACTTTGATGAAACCGGCGAGATGCCGGTCGACCAATGGACAGGGCTGTTCGCCGTTGCCGACGAGGCGCGCCGCACCATCGCAACCGAGGACCGGCCGATGATGTTGGCGCTCGCCGATCGAAAACCCAATTCGCGCATCCTGTGGATGCGCGGTGGCAATCGCGAATGGCGGCACGTCAACATTACCGCGCTGCCGCTGATGGGGGTGGGGGGCCAGTTTCTCGGTGCACTGATGATTTTCTGGGAGATCTGACATGCAGGTCACGCTCTGGGGAACGCGCGGATCATTGGCGACGCCCGGCCCCGAAACCGCCCGCTACGGCGGCAACACGTCCTGCGTCGGCGTGTATGGTCGCGAGGGCTCTATGCTGGTGCTGGATGCGGGCACCGGTATTCGCCGTCTCGCCAAAACCATTCCCGACTCGGTGCGCCGCATCGATATTTTGCTCACCCACCTGCACATGGATCATATCCAGGGATTGGGGTTTTTTGAACCGCTCTATCGCGCCGACAAGGAAGTGCATATCTGGGGGCCGCCAAGTGTGTCGCAAAATTTGCAGGCACGGCTGAAGCGCTATCTCTCGCCGCCGTTGTTCCCGGTCCGGTTAAGTGAGCTCGCGTGCAAGTTGGTATTTCATGATGAACCACGCACCGACGCCGACATTGGCGAGTTTCGCGTGTCCTCGGCGCTGGTATGTCATCCCGGGCCGACACTGGGCTATCGAATCGTCTCACCGCGCGGTCGTGTGCTGACCTACCTGCCTGACCATGAACCGGCATTGGGGGCATTGCGTTTTCCGTCGTTGCCGCGCGCATGGACATCCGGCGGAACGCTGGCCCGCGACGCGGATTTGTTGATTCACGACAGCCAATACAGCGCGGAGGAATATGCCTGCCACTGCGGCTGGGGGCATAGCTCGATTGATCAAACGCTGGATTTCGGCACACTGGCCGGCGTGAAACGACTGGTGCCTTTCCATCATGACCCCGACCATACCG
>JANOKK010000432.1:0-5252 GCA_031419255.1 Betaproteobacteria bacterium | reverse complement strand
GAAAAGGTGAAAATATCCTAATCGATTCGCAAAACATCCTCACCAATACCGCTTCTAAATTTACCGCTTCAACTGAACTTGGCATTGATGGCAAGTAGATTTTCTCGTCACCTGCGGCGGATTTGTCAGGCGCGTTGTTTTCGGTCAGCTCTTCATTCCTTGATGCGACGGCGGTGCTGGCGTCTCGCTGCGTGGTGCCGGGTACGCGCGCCCGCAGTAGCCTCGCGATGCGGATCCTCGACGCGGATCATCAGCGGGAATTGGGGTATCTTTTTCCGACGCGAACTGTAGAGAATATTGAGCCTGACACCAAACGTGCCGCCAGCGCAGATTCCCAATGGAAGGAAGAGAGTGTCCTCGATTTTGTCGCGCGACCGGTAGTCGCGGCCCACACTTTCTAGCAACATGACGATGGCCAAATTTGACCAGCGAGACACGCCAAAGTTTTTTTCTCGCGTCGCCCACGTTTCACTCATCGTTGCGTACATCGCAGCGCTTGCCACTTGCGTTGACGTCTTGGCGCAAACACGCAATGTTAAGAGCGCAGACGAGAATTCGACGATGCCCGCCCGATTTGTCCTCAACGCAATTTCTATCCAAAACTCATCGATCCTCAGCGCGCCGGAAATCGAAACCGTAACGTCCCGCTGGCGCGGCAAACTCATCGGCGGCTATGAGTTGCTGGTCATCACACGTGAATTAACGGCGCTCTACACCGACAAGGGCTACAGCGGCTCCGGCGTGTTGCTGGGTGATCAGGCGATCAAGGTCGGTGTGGTGCGCTTCCATGCGCGCGAAGTGAAGGTCGGCAAGGTCGCAGTATCGCCGCCGCCGCGCTGGATACGCGAGGCCGCCATCGCGCAGATGGTGTGGCCAGATTTATCCAAGCCACTGCATTTGCCGACGCTGCAAGACCAGATCGCGATGATGCGCGATTCGCCGCACATCAAACGCATCGATGCCGATCTGGCGGTGGGGCTTGCGAATCCATCCGAGGCAACGCTCAATCTCGCGATCGAAGAGCCGCCACCGATATCGGTGTGGCTCAGTGCCGCGAACAATCGCAGCCCTTCAATCGGTGCCGTGCGCAAGGAGTTGGGTGTCTCCCATCGCTCATTGCTCGGCTGGGGTGACAGCATCGATTTACGCGCGGGGCAAACCGAGGGTTTGAACGATTCGCAAATCAGCTATAACTTCCCCGTTCCAAAAACCCGATTTGCACTTAACTACTCACGCGGGCGCGCCGATTCGCGCGCGATCGAGCCGCGCGTGTTTCGCGATTTGGACATTGTCGCGCTCTCGAATTCGGATGCGTTTGGTGTCAACGCGAATCTGTATCGCTCACCCGCCACCGTCGTCAATGCGGGCTTCACGCATGATCGCCGCCGCAGTTCCACCAGTCTGCTCGGTTTTCCGTTCTCATTCACGTTGGGCATTCCCGAAGGCGAGAGCACGGTCACCGCGAATCGGGTATCGGGTGAATTCGTCTTTCGCAATCCGCAGATGAATGGCAGCGTGCGGGCGATTGGCACCTCCGGCAAAGTCAATCCGACGGCGGACGCGGGGATTCCTGGTGCGGTCGCGCCGAGTTTCAAGCTTTTGCAGTTGGGCGCGACGTATGTAATGAGTTTCGCTTCGGACAAATTCGGCGTGTGGGAATTGCGCGGTCGCGTGGATGCGCAGCACACCCGTGAGACGCTGGCACCGGTCGAGCGATTGAGCTTCGGCGGCGTAAATGGCGTGCGCGGCTATCGCGAGAATTTATTCCTGCGAGACAAGGGCGTGATTGCGCGGGTGGAATTGAATCGCGAGGCGGTGGAGGTTTTCAAGTATCTGAAAATTGGCGGTGGCGTGTTTGCCGATGGCGGGTGGGGGCGCGATGTACTTGAACGCGCGGATGCGACACCACGCAATATTTCAAGTGTGGGTGTGAGTATTGAGACACGGATTACGCCGTATTTTCGATTGACCACGCAATACGCGCGGCCACGCGATCGATCGTTTTCCAAGGGGGGTAATTTGCAGGATCGCGGGGTGCATTTGAGTGCGGTATTGAGTTATCCGTAGAGAGTGGGGTGCTTGGCAGGGGGCGGCGCAAAGAACAAGTGACGCCGCTGAATTCCCCTAAACCCCTTCCTTCAAAAACTTTGCAATCCGCGCCAGCCCCGCCGACTCATACAAAGAAACTTCCGTCGCCGATGCGGGCGCATTTTTGCGCAGCGATCCCACCACGTCATACCAATATCCCGCCCCGGCCAATTTTTCCATGCGCACGTCGTTGTTCGCGTTGGCAATATCCGCTTTCAACTCCGCCGACAACGGCACGCTGCGCACACGGCCGCTGGCGAGAATATCTCTTGAACGCGATTGCGCGTCGCCAACCAGGCTGATTGACCATTCGTAATCGACGTTGGCGTCCAGCATCACTTTCAACGCCGACAATGAGGCCGCGTGGATGCCTGCACTGGTGGGGGTAGTCAGCATTCCCTCGAAGAGCGGATCGATCGAGGTGCCGCCAGCGGGGATGATGGTCAGCATCACGCTTTGCGTGACCGGGCGCGAGACGAACCAATAGAGGTCAGGCTGCGCGCTGCTGGCCCAGCCGACGTGTTCGGGGGTGACCACCGAAAGCGCCAACTCGCGCAAGTCTCCCGCGCCGCCGCGCGTGGCGCCACCTTCGCGGCGTGTAGGTACTCCCTTGCCGGGCGGCAGGTAATTGAGTTTTGCGGCGGGCTTGGCAGGCGCGACGGCGGGTGTCGTGGCAGCAGCGCCCGCGATTTTTTTCTCCGCCTGCGCTTTCACTTCATCCACTGCCTTTTTTGTCTCGGCGGCAGCTTTGTCCTGCGACCAAGCGATGCCAGATGCCGCGAGTTGCACAGTCGCAAAAATAACCGCAGCCGCCGATAGTTTCTTGCCGGAATTCATGATGTCTCCTTGTTGTCCTTGCGTTCAAACACTCTGAATACATTAATCATAACCGTCTTGCCTTTCAAGGGGATTTCGCCAAGCGGCTCGATGCGGAAATTGCCTTCCACCAGATTTTTGGTCGATTCGCCGATCAACACGCGCGCGGTGGCACCGTCGTCCTCGGTGGTAAAGCTTTCGAGGCGCGACGCGATATTCACGACGTCGCCCAGCACCGTGAATTCGAAGCGATCCTCGCTGCCCAATCCCGCCTGCACCACTTCGCCGCTGTAGATGCCGACCCGCACTCGCACGGCAGGTAAATCTTCGTTCGCGAATTCGAGATTGAGCGCCGCAAGTTTGCGGCCAATGTCGAGGCCGGCATCGATGGTGTGCGCGGCATCAGTATTCAAATCGCCGCCGACCACGCGCGGAATCGGCACGCCAAATACCGCCATCACCTGGTCGCCCGCAAACTTTGTAACCACGCCACCGTTTTCCATCACGGCCGAAGTCATCGCGGAAATCGCACGGTTGAGCCACGCCACCATGACGGGAATCGGCAATTTTTCGGTGATGGTGGTGTAGCTGCGGATATCGGCGAACAGCACCGAGACGAACACGCTGCGCGGTGGAATGCGCCCATTCGCGGTGAATTCATTGCGGCCTTCCCAGATCGCTTCAGCCACTTCGCGCGAAACATGTTTGCTGAACCAGCCCATCAGTTCCTGCCGGTCGCGCGCTTCGCGCCAGGCGCGGAAACCCGCCGAGGTGGTCGCGGCGACCAGTCCCGCCAACATCGGCGCGATCGGTGCCAACACCCAACCATGCGTCGCCGGTAGCGCAACCAATAACCACGATAGCGGCAGCCAGGCGAGAACGACAAGAATTGCGAATCCCGCCGCCGCAGAAATCGGCAGTGACGTGACAAACAGGAATGCGCCAATCAGCGCCATGGCAGCCATCGCGATGTGTGTGGACGTGACCGAGACACCGATCGGTGGTGCCGAACCCGCCGCCGCATCCAGCAGTTCGATCACCGCATAGGCATGCACCGTGACACCCGGCTGATTGGTGTCAGCGATGGACTTTCTTTTGGGCACATCGAAAAAATCGCGCAGGCTGGTGGCGGATGAACCGAGCAACACGATTTTTCCTTTCAACGCGCCAGCGGGAATTTTGCCGTCAGCCAGGTCGGCCAACGTAAAGCTCGGCGGCGGCGCGCGCAGGTAAGCCACGGGTAATTGATAACCCGCCATGTCCTCGCCCGCGTAGGGCCCGTCCCATGGCATGGATAGCGGCAACGCGGTGTTGCCGAGCAATAGCGCGTGCGGATACGCGGGATCGAATCCCGCCTTTTGGCCCTTGGCAGATAGCCACGCCGCAGCCAGCGCGTAGGGCAAGCCGGGGCAAACTTTGTCGCCTTCTCCTAGTGCCACCAGCGTACGGCGCACGCGCAAATCGGCATCGACGACGATGTCCGCGCACGCGACTTGTTCGCCGCCTTCCAACACCTTGGGCGGGCGCACGCCATCGAACGCGGCAGCACCATATTTTGCGACCCAGAAAATATTCGGCGTCTCCTTCAGCAATCTATCTAATGCAGCACTTCCAGGAGCCACCGGCAAATCGCGATATTTATCAACTGCCATCAATGCTGGTTGCAGTTCCTTCAGGCGTTGCAGGAGTTGGGCAAGTTTTTCATCCGAGAGCGGATGGCCAAAGCGCTGCAAGTCGGCCTCGGTTTCGAGTATTACCACCACGTCGGGATGCGCGGGACGGCTACCGCGCGATTCGATGATGCGGTCGTGTACCGGAAGTTCGATCCGCTCCAGACCGCCCACAAAGCGCAGGCCGGCCACCATCGCGAAACTCAGCGCAGCGAGACACAACGCGACCGTGACCCGTTCGCCTACATTGCGCGCAGCGAGGATTGAAGTGATGTCGATACCGAGGATTTTCATGCGACTCCGCTTGCAATTGTTTGCGAGTGACCATCCGAGTCTCCGTCATTCCGGCAGAGGCCGGAATCCAGTCCGCCCATTCCGCTCGATAGCACAAAGGACTGGTTCCCGGCCTCCGCCGGGATGACGACGAGGGGAAGCTCCACATTTGCGCGCACTATCTTTCTCGAAGAAATATATTCATCTACAGCCAACTCCCAATCATCAAAAACGGTGCCCAATATGCCGGATGTGCGAAGCGTTCATCGGCGATCATCGCCATCTGCGCGTCCCTCAGCGCCGCCGCGCGGGTGAGTTTCTTCGCGATCAGGTTTTCGTAAAACCGCGAACTCAATTCCGCCGTCGATTCGTCATTCACAAACCACAACGACGCCAACGCACTTC
>JANOKK010000431.1:0-3150 GCA_031419255.1 Betaproteobacteria bacterium | reverse complement strand
ACAGTGCGATTTGGTCGCCCGCATTTGCCGCGACCACCGTACCGACGCGGCGCGGGGTCGTTGGATTTTTCGGCGGCTTGATCCCCAATACTCGCGCGAGCGGTGGGATGCTGCCTTCCTGAAAAGAGGCGTTCTGCGCCGCCTCGAGCAATTGCTTGCCACTCGGCGCGATGTTCACTCTCATCATGGGTGCATTGATCGCGCGCAGGGTGACACTCTCGGCGAAGGGCGCATGGTAACTACGACTCGGCATTTCCTGTGCAATCAGCGGCGACATCGCTGCCGCAAGCATTGTGCGGATCACCCACTGTGCAATTTGCCTGCCGTCACGCATTGATTTCCTTTACGGGTGCCGTGGATCCATGCAGGAGTCGATTGATTCCCAGCCACTGTTGCGCCCAATATCCATGTCCATACTCAACGCCATCGAGTTGATCGCGAACGCCCGTTGGTGGAAAACTGTTTTCAAAATTTGAAGTGCCAAAAAAAATATCCCAAACGGGAAGCAACACCGCAAAATTGCATCCCCGCGCAACGCCTTCGTGACCAAAACCGATCGCATGATGCATACGGTGAAATCGTGGGCTCACCAGCACATAGTTGCCGATACGACCAAAGTGGACTTTGAGATTCGCGTGCGCGAAGCTTTCAATGACACGCGTCGCCACCACGATCGTCACGAACGCGACAGGCGGCACGCCGATCAATAGCGCAACACACGCAAATGCGGTGTCGATCAACAAGGTATCGAGCAAATGATTGCGGTCGTCGGTCCAGAAACTCATGCTGCGTTGCGAATGATGCAGGCTATGCAGCGCCCACCAGAATTCGAAGCGATGCTGCGCACGATGCAGCCAATAGGCGACGAAATCGAGGATCACTAGATAAACCGCGAATGACAGCAGCGGCGAATCATTGAGCGTCGGTAACGCATCTTCCAGCTTCCAGGGCACGATGTCATTCATGCGCAGCCAGCCGTCGATGCCATCCACCAGCGGCCTCAGCAGCACGAACAACATCAGCGGAATCAGGCCCAGTCGTTGCAGCATCGTGTAGATCATGTCGACACGCTTGGCTTCTTCCGCTTGCACTTCGAGCGGACGCCAGCGTTCCAGCGCACCGAGGACGATTGCAAGCAACGTAATCTCAATTGCGCCAATCAGAAATACTTCAGTCGCATCGAAAGCCAATTCGGCGTAACCGCCGAAGCCGAGCGCATGCAGCGCCGGCAGCACACCGGTCTCGAATACACGCCCATGCAGTGCGACGAACTGGTCTTCAATGGCGTCGAGCATGAACACTTTTTCGGATGGAGATGAACGCTAGTTTTTCCATTTCGGATGATCCGAAATGCGTGCGAAACAAAATCCTTTGGCTTTCAAACCAGTCACAAGTTCATCGAGTCGCGGATACAAAGGATCTTTTCGCGACCATACGCCGAGATGCCACAGCAGAATGTCGCCGTCCTTGATGTTTTTCAATTGGGACTTGATCAGTGCATCTGACGGAAATTTTTCGCTCGGCAATTCGTCGCCGGAAAACCCCGCCGCGCTCCATGCCACATGTTTATATCCGCAGGCTTCCGCAAAGCGTGTCGTATTCGGGGTGAGCTTGCCTCCCGGTGCGCGCCAGATGCCGTCGAAGCCGCGACCCGTCATCGCCTTGAAGGTGTCCTCGCTCTTCTTCAACTCCGCGCATACGCTTACCGCATTCAACTTTTCACCGGACTTGGCACCCCAGGGCACGTAGCTCACGCGCTCGCCGCTGTCTCGACGAAAATACCAGTGCCGCCATGTGTGTGAGCCAAATGAATGACCTTCTGCGGCGCGCGCCTTCCAGAATTCCGCCCACTTGGGATCGAGCGATGTATCGCCGCGTTGGGTCTTTTCGTTGGCGAGAAAAAAGGTAGCCTTGATGTGATGTTTTTTAAGGATTGATGCAATTTCCTCGGCCGGTGCCATGTGGCCGGTGTCGAGCGTAAGATAGACCGTGCCGTTGCAGGCCGCCGCGAAGGCATCCGCCGCAAAAATCAATGCGGCGACAAACGCCAGAATTCGTCTACTTTCGCGCCGCATGCGAGTGGAAGTAGATCCCGTGCGGACTCTTGCCAACCGGAATTTTTCCGATGATTTTTTTTGAAACCATATCGATCACCGTCACTTGTTTGATCCATCGCGAGGTCACCCAGAGTTGTTTGCCGTCGCGCGTGAACTCCATGCAATCGGGGCCACCGGGTACGACAATGGTATCGACCACCGCGAGCGTGGACTGATCGATGATATTGACCGTATTCGAGACGCGATTACTGACAAAAATCCGCTTGCCATCGCCCAGCGCCAGGAAATTATGCGCGCCTTTGCCGGTAACAATTCTCTTCACCGATTTTTGCGTGCGCCAATCGATCACGTCAACATAGTCATCGCCCGTCATCCCCACCAGCGCGTATTTATCATCGGGCGTCACCCAAATGCCCGCCGGCATTTTGCCGGTTTTCATGCGCCACTTAACCGTTTGCGTGGCGAGATCGATGCCGACCAATTCATCCGAATCCTGCATCGTGACCAATGCGATGGTGCTGTTGGCATCGAAGGCAACGTGACTAGGCGTCTTGCCGGTCGCGATACGTTTGACGAGAGAAAAATCAGCGCCGTTGTAGATATCCACGCGATCCAGCCGATTGCTGACCGACACGAACCACTTCTTGTCGGGACTGAAACCGAGTTGATACGGATCGGAAATTTTGTCGATGCGTTTTTTGATTTCACCCGTCAACGGATCGAGAAACACCAAGTCATTCGATGCGGCATTGGCGACAATCAAAAATTTGTCGTCGGGAGTCGCCATCAAGTGATGCGGCTCTTTGCCAATTGGAAAGCGTTTGGTTTCTTTCATTAAAATGGTATCGATCAGGCTGATCGTACCCTCGCCCGAATTCAGTACCACCGCCACTTCCGCGTGTGCGGCGACGCACAGAAAGATGCCAAAACCCGTCGCCGACCGCACCGCCAATTGCTTGATCAAAATCACAAAAAATCCCTTGAAATCACATGGTTACACATCGCCAAACTCCGATGCCATGGTAGCATGCCCTTGTGATTCACGGCGATCAACGCATCCTTCATCAACTTGGACTTCCCGACATTTCGTTTT
>JANOKK010000430.1:0-8101 GCA_031419255.1 Betaproteobacteria bacterium | reverse complement strand
CCCACATGGCGAGCCGATTCGCGTGCCGGCGTCGTACGCGGGCAAAGTGGTTTACGAAGGCGAACTCGGCGTCGTGATCGGTAAACGCGCAACCGCCGTCAGCGAAGCGACCGCCGCATCGCACATCTTCGGCTATACCTGCATTAACGACGTGACTGCCGCCGAATTGTTGTTCAAGGATGCAAGTTTCGCGCAATGGACGCGTGCCAAGAGTTTTGACACGTTCGGCGTGTTCGGCCCGGTGATCGCGACCCGCCTTAATCCGCTGACCTTGTCCATCCGCACCATTCTCAATGGACAAGAACGGCAGAACTATGCGGTGGCCGACATGATTTTTCCACCCGCGAAACTCGTGAGCCTGATCTCGCACGACATGACGCTGGAGCCGGGCGATGTCATCGCCTGCGGCACATCGATCGGAGTCGGCTCAATGAAGGCGGGCAGCGAAGTGAGCATCGTCATTGACGGAATTGGCGAGCTTAAAAATCGCTATGAAGGCGCTTCGCAGTAGGATGAGTGGAGCGCAGCGATAACCATCAAACATGTGAGCAGACAAGATGGGTATCGCTGCGCTCCACCCATCCTACAAAACAGGCATCACGCCATAAACCGAGTGCCATCAGGGTCTAACCTAATGCTGTTCCGTTTGTCGCAAATATTCCGTTCGCCCTGAGGTATCGAAGGGCTGCGCGCATGGAAGCCCTTCGATACCTCAAGGCGAACGGAGCTAATGTGAACAGCGTTGTCATTCGACCGGGAATAGGCCATCGCATGTATTTGCTGGCGCGGACAGCCCAAAAAAACGTCGCCGCCTCGCTAATTCTCGAACCGCGCTCCAAACGCTTCCGCATACGCACTTTCGCCGTACTCGAAATGCGCATCGGGGGTTTCGCCGAGGTAGGTGGCTTCCACGGTGACTTTCACGTAGCGGTCGAGCTTTTGCCAGATCGCATAGGTCAGCGTGCGGGCAATATCGGCGGGGCGCTCGCCAGCGCGAATTTCATGTTCGGCCGAAAGGGTGAGCGCCATTGCGTCACCCACACGCGCACGCTCGACTTCCTGCGGTTTCGCCCAGTTGGCGGTGAACACCTCCACCACCGGCGGCACTTCGCGCGGCAGCAGCGGGGATGTGCTCACGTCGAGCCGGAAAAGATTTCCGGCTTTGGCGAATTGCACGCGAACTGGGGTATTCATGGCGCAACGTTAATGGAAGCGCCGTTCGCGCGCAATGCTATGCAAACGCGAAAGTTTGGATTAGCATCGACATTCCCCGCGACGAGATACACGGGAAAGAAAAAAAGGGCAGCCGAAGCTGCCCTTTTTTCTTTGATCAACGCTGCATCGCGGTGAATCCCACGCCAAACCTCAGCGCGGTCTGCAAAGCGTGCAATTTACTTCGCGTCGATCTTGGCTTTGCTTTTCAGATCCTGCACGAGGCGGGATACTTGCTCTTGTTGCGAGCGCTGGCGCAGATTGTCTTTGACTTCGTCGAACTTCGGCACTTTCATGTCGCGTGAATCGTCCAGGCGAATGATGTGGAAGCCGAATGGCGATTTGACCGGCGTGTCGCTGGTCTGGCCCTTCGCCAACGCCTTCATCGCATTGCCGAATTCAGGAACATAGCGACCAGCAGGACCCCAATCGAGATCGCCGCCGTTGTCTTTCGAGCCGGTGTCCTTGGATTTTTCCTTGGCAAGCTTGTCGAACGCGTCGCCACGCTTCAATGCGGCGATGATTGCTTTGGCTTCGTCTTCCTTGTCCACCAGGATATGGCGCGCCTTGTATTCCTTGTCGCCCATTTGTGAGACGAATTGTTCGTAATTGGTTTTCAATTGTGCGTCGGTGACCGGGTTGGCTTTGACGAAGTCGTCGAAGTAAGCGCGGATCAAGACAGCCTGACGCGCCATGTCCATTTGCGCGGCGACGACCGGATCCCTGTCGAGACCTTTTTTCTTCGCCGCTTGTGAAAGCACTTCGCGGCTGATCAATTCCTCCTTGATCGCGTTGCCGACATCGGGCGATGCGGGTTGGCCGGTGGCTTCGCGTTCCTTGTTCATCGCATCGAAATAAGTTTGCGGAATGATCACGCCGTTGACGCTGATCTTGCCGTCGGCTTTGCCTTCCGCTTTCGCTTCCGCCTTGGCGGCTTTGGAGGCCTTCGACGATTTTTCGGGTTTATCAGTCGACTGCGCCATCACAGCGGGTGCCATCAACGCGACGGCAATAGCAACGACCAGGGATTTCATTTTGAATTGCATGGGATTTCCTTCGGGGTGGTGATTGAAAATAAAAAAACTAGTGTCGTGACGCAGAATTATCGATGCAAATAAAACGGATGGATTTTTTCGCTTGGCAAGGCGAGAGGCGGCGGCATAGCACAGCTATGGCAACGACGATCAACGCTGCCAAGCGGAAAAAGACGCCGTTTTATGTATCGATAATTTTGTGTCATGACACTATTGCGCGCGCGCGTCGATCTTGAGCGCGTGAATGCGCGTTTGCATCAGATCGCCGAGCAATTGGTAAATCATCCGGTGGCGCGACACCGGCGATTGCCCCGAAAATGCCGGAGACACAATCGAGATTTCAAAATGGGTACCATCGTGCGCCCCGGTGCGCGAGGCATGATCTGCCGCACCGGCGTGGCCCGCATGCGAAGCGGAATCGTCGATGATTTCAAGCGTCACCGGCTGCAACGGTGCCAGTCGCTCGCGGATCATGGTTTGCACATTGTTCACGACGGAAAAACTTTCTTGAATGGTTTGACCGAGACATTTGAAAACACACCGGCGATGCAATACGGGTCTTCCGATGCCCACGCAATCGCCGCCTCGCGAGAGGCGAATTCGGCGACGATCAATGAGCCGGAAAATCCCGCCGGTCCTGGATCTTCCGCGTCAATTGCCGGATGTGGCCCTGCCAGAATCAGGCGCCCTTCGGCTTGCAACGCCTTCAGGCGATCAACGTGCGCGGGCCGGTTGGCGAGCCGCTTTGCCAGTGCGCCAGGCATTTCCTCGCAGATGATCGCGTACAGCATCAGGTTTCCTTGGTCGTTGGGGCAGGCGGCGGTTCATCCGGCAGAAATTTCGCCAGCCAGAACGCCTGCACAAACACAAACACCAGGCTCAATCCGGTGCCGCCGAAGACTTTCACCTTGACCCAAGCGTCGAGTGAGAGTGTCATCGCGAAGTATTGGTTCAATGCGGCCAGCAAAAGAAAAAAGGCGCCCCAGGAATACGACAGCTTTCGCCACACTTCTGCGGGCAAATCGATCTCGTTGCCGAGTATCGATTTCAACGGGTTTTTGCCAAGTGCGGCCGCGCCAATGATGAGCGAGCCCATCAATCCATAGAACAAGGTCCATTTGATCTTGATGTAAAACTCATCGTGCAACAGAATCGTCGCGGCACCGAACACCAGAATGAAGCCCAAGCCGATCCACTGCACGGGCTTGATCTTTTCGCGCCGGACGAGACACCAAATAATCTGCGCGATCGCCGCGGCAATGGCGACACCGGTCGCGACATAAATGTCGTACACCTTGTAGGCCACGAAAAACAGGATGACCGGCAGAAAATCGACAAACAGTTTCATGAATTGCGGACGAAAATGGCGAAGGACGCACCTAAACCTAGCGTCAAATCAATAACTGGCTATTTTCGCATGTTCGGGGCGGGTTCACAAATGCCGGCTTCGGTCAATGTCTGGGTGCCCATTTGGCTGTTTCTGCGGCAATGATCGCCTGCGTTTCCGGCGGAAACCCGGGCCGGGACGCGAGTGCTACGGCATCGGCGTAGAAACCCGCGCATTCGTCGGGCAAATGCGCATTCAGGGTATCGAACGCAAAGCGCATCATTTCAGCATCGCCCGTGCGGATCGCGGTGATGGCGAAATTGAGGTTCAACAAGCGCCATGGCCGCTCAGGATTCGAGCGTTCGAGATCGGCCTGCAGTTGCGTCGCGAAATGCGCAATGAAACCTTGCATCAGTGCATAGATGGCGGCAGTGTCCTGACGTGTTGTGGCTTGGTTCGATTGTGCGGCCAATGCATTCACGATCAGCGCCGCTGCCTGAAATTGAAGACCATGCCGCATTGCCCAATAGCCGATGCCGAGTTGCAGGGCGTGGATATTCTCTCGTTGTTCGCCAATATCGAGCCGGTCGAGCCAACTTTCGATTTCGCTCAGACATTGCAAGGCTTCATCGGTCGCGCGTTCAGCGTCGACGAACGGCAACTCGGCGTCCGCGCCATATTGGGCGTCGAGACTTTGCATCAAGCGCAAGAAATCACCGGCAATTGCCATCTGGCCGACAGGATCGTTTCGTCCGCCAATTTCTCCCGCGCGTTGGCGCGTTGCCGCATTGAGTGCGGTGGCCATCGAGGCAAATCGGCCATTGAGCGTGGCGTGGTCGTCGGAAACTGCGCCATCCGCGTTCAATAGTGTGAGACGAATCGTTTTCAGGTTGGATGATTGTGTCGACATGTCGGCGCAGCAGCGGATTCAACGCCCTCAGAGCGCGGTTTGTTATGATGAACGGTTATTCAGAAGTCTTTACGCGGGAAACCATTGCAGAATTTCGATCTACATAATCACAGCATCGTCTCCGACGGCATGTTGACGCCGACCGCACTGATGGAGCTTGCCGCATCGACTGGTTGCGACGCGATTGCGCTGACAGATCACGATACCACGGACGGTCTCACCGAGGCGACCGACGCCGCCAGGCGCTTGAACCTTCGGTTCATTCATGGCGTGGAAATATCAGTCACCTGGCCGATGCATCCGGATCCTGCCACCCGCCACGCCGACATCAAGCCGGTCACGGTACATATTGTCGGTCTCGGTATCGACTCCGCCAATGCAACACTTGCAAAGGGTCTGGAATCGATTCGCGCGGGCCGCCTCGCGCGCGCGCAATCGATGGGTGAGGATTTCGCGCGCGTCGGCATCGAAGGCTTGTTCGAGGATGCCTATGATATGGCGGAAAACAAATCGATGATCAGTCGCACGCATTTTGCGCGCGCGTTGGCCGGGCGCGGGTTGGTCAAGAATGTCGGCAAGGCGTTCGAGCGCTATTTGACCTTTGGCCGGCCCGGGTACGTGGCGCATCAATGGGCGTCGCTCACCGATGCGGTGGAATGGATTGTCGAGGCGGGCGGGCTGGCGGTGGTCGCGCACCCGGGCCGCTACAAGCTGGATCGTGCCGACATGATGTTGATGCTGGGCGAATTCAAAGCCGCCGGCGGCCGTGCGATCGAAGTCGTTACCGGCAGCCATCAGCCGCGTCAATTTCGCGAGTACGCCGACATTGCCCGCGAGATGGGATTTCTCGCTTCGCGCGGTTCGGATTTTCATGCCATCGGCGAGGGTCAATTCCAGCCCGGAAAATTGCCGCCGCTGCCAGCCGGACTCACGCCCGTGTGGGACGCACTTTGATGTGTTTCATCCATCGCGGAATGGCTCGATAAACCCACACGCATGTCGCAGTTTTTCGCCATCCACCCCACGCACCCTGAAACGCGCCTGATCAAACGCGCGGTGGATATCGTGCGCGCCGGCGGTGTGATTGCGTACCCGACCGACTCCTGCTACGCCATCGGTTGCCATATCGGCGACAAGCAGGCGATGGAGCGGATTCGCCGAATTCGCGGCGTCGATGAGCGCCATCATTTCACACTGGTGTGTCGCGATTTGTCCGAGATCGGCACCTTCGCCAAAGTCGATAATGCGCAGTATCGATTGCTGAAAGCGCACACACCCGGCAGCTATACCTTCATCCTGCGTGCGACCCGCGAATTGCCGCGCCGCCTCGCGCATCCGAAGCGCGCGACCGTGGGTGTGCGCGTACCCGAGCATACGGTGACACATGCGCTGCTGGCGGAATTGAACGAGCCATTGCTTTCATCAACGTTGATGCTGCCCGGCGAGCTTGAACCGCTGAACGATGTCGAAATCATCCGCAAAAAACTGGAACATCAAGTCGATCTGATTCTCGACGGTGGTGCCTGCGGGATCGAACCTACCACCGTGATTGATTTGTCGGGCGATGTCCCCACCTTGGTCAGGCGAGGCAAGGGCGATATCGCATCGTTTGGTTTCGACGAAACGCTACTCCAACAATAATCAAGGTCTCAATGGACGCAAATTTCATCCAGAAAATCACCGTTTACGCGATTCCGCTGATTTTCGCGATTACGCTGCATGAGGCGGCCCATGCGTTCGCGGCGCGCTATTTCGGCGATGCCACCGCTTATATGCTGGGCCGCATGACCTTGAATCCGCTCAAACACATCGACCCGATCTGGACCATTCTGGTGCCGATTGTCACCTTGCTGATCACGCCGTTCGTGTTCGGCGCGGCCAAGCCGGTGCCGGTGAATTTTGGTGGACTTAGAAATCCCAAACGCGACATGATCTGGGTTGCCGCCGCCGGGCCGCTCGCCAACTTGGCGATGATGATCATTTGGGCGGTGGTGGGGAAAATCGCCATCAGCCTGCCCGCGTCGGATCCCGTGGTATTTTTGGCGCTGATGGCGCAAGCAGGCATTTTTGTGAACGCCTTGCTGATGGTGTTCAACCTGTTTCCACTGTTGCCGCTCGATGGCGGGCGGATTTTGACGGGTCTGTTGCCGAATCGGCTCGCCTACGCGTTCTCGCGCACCGAACCTTATGGCATGTTCATCCTGATTGCCCTGATGTTGAGTGGCATCATGGGTAAATTCCTCTGGCCGCTGGTCGAAATCAGCATGAAATCGATATACGCTATAATAGGCTTATCTTGATAGCGGCAGTTTGGTTTTACTGACTCGTCTCGCCTCCCGGCGAAGTAGTCGCCGCTGATGATCAAACGCGTTGCTCCATGCCCACGAGGATTTCGGGGCAGCCCGTTCTGATCCAATATTTCGACAATGACGCATTACCCGATCCACGCAAACGCATTCGCATTCGCTTTTTCGCGCCGCCGGCCCAGTCGCCCGATCGATTCACCCGTTACCTGAAAACACACTCCTGCTCCGCAAGGGGTTGGCCCCAACATCATGTTTGAACATGTTTCCTGACCGCGTACTTTCCGGCATGCGCCCGACCGGGCGATTGCATATTGGCCATTTTCATGGCGCGCTGAAAAACTGGGTGAAACTGCAGCACGAGCACCCATGTTTTTTCTTCGTCGCCGACTGGCACGCGCTGACCACGCACTACGAAACACCGGGCGTCATCGAGGAATACACCTACGACACCGTGATCGACTGGATCGCCGCCGGCATCGATCCCGCACAAACGACGCTGTTCGCGCAATCGAAGGTGCCGCAGCATGCCGAATTGACCTTGTTGCTGTCGTTTTTCACGCCGCTGTCATGGCTGGAACGCGTACCGACCTACAAAGACCAAATGGAGAAACTCGGCGAGCGCGGGCACGACCTTGCCACCTACGGGTTCCTCGGTTATCCCTTGATGCAGGCGGCCGACATTCTCATTTACCGTGCCAATCAGGTGCCGGTCGGTGAAGATCAGGTCGCGCATGTGGAGCTCACGCGCGAGATCGCCCGGCGCTTCAATCATTTGTTCGGTCGAGAGAAAGGCTTTGAAGAAAAAGCCGAAGCCGCGATCAAGAAATTGGGCTCGAAAAAAGCCAAGCTCTACAATCAATTGCGCACCAAATTTCAGCAGGACGGCGATGCGTCCGCGTTGGTGGAAGCGCGCGAATTATTGGGCGACGTGCAGAATCTGTCGATGGGTGATCGTGAACGCCTGTTCGGTTTTCTCGAGGGCGGCGGCAAGATCATCCTGCCTGAGCCACAGTCGCTTCTCACCGCCACGTCGCGTCTGGTCGGCATCGATGGCGAAAAGATGTCGAAGAGTTACGGCAACACCATCGATCTGCGCGACAAACCCGAAGTGGTCACCACCAAAGTGCGCACCATGCCGACCGATCCGGCGCGCGTGCGGCGCACCGATCCGGGCGACCCGGAAAAGTGTCCGGTGTGGAATCTGCATCGGGTCTATACGGATGAGGCCGTGCATAAATGGGTGATCGAAGGCTGCAAAAGTGCCGGCATCGGTTGTCTCGAATGCAAGCAGCCGGTGATCGACAGCATCATT
>JANOKK010000429.1:0-2626 GCA_031419255.1 Betaproteobacteria bacterium | reverse complement strand
CGCCTCCAGATGCACAATGTAGAACAACGACAAATAGGCGAGGATCGCGGGCAGGAAAGCGTGTTTGATGATTTCACTGTACGGAATGTTGACGTACTCGACCATCAGGAACGCTGCCGCGCCCATCACCGGCGGCATGATCTGGCCGTTGCTCGATGAGGCCACTTCGATCGC
This sequence comes from Betaproteobacteria bacterium, assembly GCA_031419255.1. Classification (GTDB taxonomy): domain Bacteria; phylum Pseudomonadota; class Gammaproteobacteria; order Burkholderiales; family Usitatibacteraceae; genus UKL13-2. The sequence goes on along the minus strand of JANOKK010000429.1, from coordinate 2,452 downwards.
CCCGGCCTTCACCGGCGAATAGCCGACGCGTTTCATCAGCATGATGGTCACGTTGCCACCGGTGAGTACATTGGCGACCGAGGAACCGGAAATCATCCCATTCAGTCCCGACGACAATACCGCTGCCTTGGCCGGCCCGCCGCGCATGTGGCCCATCAGCGCAAACGCCACGCGCGTGAGGTAATTGCCGGCGCCGGCTTTATCGAGCATCGCGCCGAACAGCACGTACAGAAAAACAAAACTGGTTGATACGCCCAGCGCCACACCGAACACGCCTTCGGTGGTGAGCCACTGATGCGATGCTGCCCGCGAAATCGAAGCACCCTTGTGGGCAATCATGTCCGGCATGTATTGTCCGGCGAACATGTAAACGAGAAACACGAGGCCCATGATCATCATCGGTTTGCCAAGGCAACGGCGCGTGGCTTCGAGCAGCGTGATCACGCCGGCGAAGGCGATGACGATATCGAGCGTGGTGGGGCGACCGGGTCGCGTTGAGAGTTCGCTATGAAAAATGAAAATGTAGCCCGCGCAAAATGCGGCCGCGAAGGCGAGCAGCCAGTCATACATGGGTACGTGGTCACGCGGACTTCTTTTCCACATCGGGTAGGCGAGGAAGACCAAGAAAATCGCGAAGCTCAAGTGAATCGAGCGCGCCATCGTGTCGTTAAACATCACAAATTTCTGCAAGGCGGGTACCGCAGCGGAGACCCAGAACGGTATCGGTGACGAAATCCACAATTGGAAAATCGACCAGGCGACCGCCAGATAAACGATGAGTTGTTTGGTGGCACCTGTGGGCGCGCGCGCGCCGGATTCGGCGGCGAGAACTTTATCGATCAATGCTTGATTGGGTTCGGCTGAGGATTTGTTTTTAACATCGTTCATGGCAACTTTCCCAAATTGTGTGTCGTCGTGCCGTCAGTCGCCGTCGTCCCCGCGCAGGCGGGGATCCAGCGTCGTGCGCGCTAACGACACTGGGTCCCCGCGTGCGCGAGGACGACGGAGTGCTTTTGAATATGCAACGAAAATGTACCGCCACCGACTGCAATGAAAACCGCTGTATCGTATTATCAATCCGTCCCGCCATTCCCCACACGAACTGCGTGAACCATGACGTACATTATCCAACGCAATCCTGCAATTGACTTACCCGTCGCCGCTCGCGGCAAAGGCATCTACTTGTACGACCGCGCCGGGCGCGAATATATCGATGCCTCGGGAGGCGCGGCGGTTTCCTGTCTCGGTCACGCGCATCCACATATCCTCGCGGCGATGCGCGCGCAGTTGGAAAAAATTGCCTACGCACATTCGAGTTTTTTTACCACCGACGTCGCGGAGCAACTTGCCGAACGCCTGATCGCGGATGCGCCACCCGGCATCAGCCACGCCTATTTTGTCTGCGACGGATCGGAAGCGGTCGAGGCGGCGCTAAAAATGGCGCGGCAATATTTTGTCGATATCGGTCAGCCGCAACGCACGCAGTTGATTGCACGTCGGCAGAGCTATCACGGCAATACCTTGGGCGCGCTCTCAGTAACGGGGCGCGAATGGAACCGTGCGCCGTTCTTGCCGCTGCTGGTGCCGACGACCCATGTTTCGCCTTGCTTTGAGTATCGTGAAAAACTTGGCGATGAAACCAGTGAGCAATACGGCGAACGTCTGGCGCAGGAGCTCGACGACACCATTCAGCGCCTCGGCACCGATCAGGTGATTGCCTTCATTGCCGAAACGGTCGGCGGCGCAACTATTGGTTGCAATCCGCCCGTACCCGGGTACTTCAAAAAGGTGCGAGAAATTTGCGATCGATTCGGCGTGCTGCTGATCCTCGATGAAGTCATGTGCGGCATGGGGCGCACCGGCACATTGCATGCCTGCGCGAGCGAAGACGTGGTGCCTGATTTGATGACGATCGGCAAAGGTCTCGGCGGCGGCTATCAGGCGATCGGTGCGGTATTGGCGCAAGCGAAGATCGTTGCCGCGTTCGAGAAAGGACTTGGTGCCTTTCAGCATGGCCACACCTACCTCGCGCATCCGATGGGCGCGGCGGCGGCGCTGGCGGTGCAGGAAGTTATTGCGCGAGATAATTTATTGGAAAACGTCAGACGGCAAGGCGATGGATTGCGGCAGCGGTTGCATGGCGCATTCGACACACATCCGCACGTGGGAGATATTCGGGGCCGGGGATTATTTCAGGCGATAGAATTGGTTGAAGATCGCGCTTACAAAAAACCCTTCGCGCCTTCGCGAAAAATACATGCCCAATTAAAGGCGGCGGCAATGGCGCGTGGGTTGTGTTGCTATCCGTCGGGCGGTTGTGTCGACGGCCGCGCGGGCGATCATGTGCTGATGGCGCCGCCGTTTATCGTCAGTGATTCGGAACTCGATGTGATTGTCGAGCGGCTGAGGAGTGCGGTCGACGATGTCACGCGCAAACATGCCTCATCATGAG
>JANOKK010000428.1:0-2281 GCA_031419255.1 Betaproteobacteria bacterium | reverse complement strand
GAACATCATGCGTTTTTCGATCTGCACCGCGCGAAAGTAGGTCGCGTTTTGCCGCGTCCAGTCCGTCACGTAGCCATCGAATTTGAGTGTATCGCCCAGTTGCCGGCTCACACGCGGTGCGAGATCGGTCTCATTTAATTTAAGCCGAATGCCACTGACGCCTTCGCCAAACTGATACAGCACCTGCGCATCTTTCAAGTGAATCAGCGCGAGGTTGGCGTCGTATTCAAAATGCCCGGAACTGAAAATGCCCGTCACCGTAAACGCCCTCACTCGTGGCACCATGCCGGCAGGCGTCACGCTGCTTTGCGGCGAATAGAGATAGAGCTTGTTGCCCATCGTCACGCCCAGCGCGCGCGCTAAGGCACTGCCGAGCACAATGTTGTATTCGCTGGCAATGAGCGAATCGATTTTCCCGACGCGCATATCGTTGCCAAGCGTGGAAACCTTAATCTCTTCAGCGGGCAGAATGCCGCGCACGATAGCGCCTCGCACGCTCGACGAATACGCGAGCAATCCCTGGCCATCGACGAATGGTGCCGCATCGGCGACGCCGGGATTTTTCCGCGCATCCGCGAGTAAAGCGGGCCAATCCGCCAAACCGCGCGCCGGGCCTGAATCGTAGCCCATGATTTGCACGTGGGAAGAAACGCCGAGAATGCGTGCCCGCACCTCTTTCTGGAACCCATTCATCACCGACATCACCGTGATCAGCGCAGCAATGCCGATCGCAATCCCGAGCATCGATGCCATGGAAATAAATGAGATGAAATGATTTTGGCGTTTCGCGCGGGTGTAACGGAGGCCAATGAATAACGAGAGGGGTTGCAAGATAAGACCACTAAGTGAGGAGGTAGGCGAATGATAAACTAGCCGCTTGTCGGACTTAAGGAATCGAAGCGAAAAATGAAATGGGCGAGGGCAGATTTTGACGATTTTCAAGCCAATGGTGGTTCCATTGGCGCAGAAAAGCGGCGAAATATGCACCGGCCAGTTCATTTTGCAGCCGATTCCTTAAGCCCGACAGGCTGCTAGGTGCCGCATGAACCTCGATGTACTCATTCCCTCGCTGTTACTCCCCGCGCCGATGCACAAGTTGCTGCCGCCACCGACCATTCCGGCGCTGGAGCGATTGCTGGCACGCGCAGATCATCGGGTTGACGCCGCAAAGACGGATGTGCCGTGGCTGTGCGAGCGTTGGGGTATCGCGGTACCGTGCCCGGTTGCGGCACTGCTTGCTGAATACGATGGCATAGATGTATCGGGTGACACTTGGATGTTTGCCGAGCCGTTTCATCATTCACCCGAACAGCAGTGGCAAAAGCTGTCTCCCGCGCGCCTGCTCGAACTTACCAGCATTGAGGCCTCAGACATCATCGCCGCGCTGAACACAAATTTCGCGGATCGGGGCTTGATGTTTTTCGCACCGACGCCGGCGCGCTGGTACGTTCGATGCGAGCCCGGGGAAATTCCTGTGACAATGTCCATCGCAAAAGCGAGCTTTGGCTCGCCGCTGGATTTTCAACCGAAATCCACTGGGTCGCTCAATTGGCGGGCGATTCAGAATGAGGCACAAATGCTGATTTTTGCGCATCCCGTCAACGCCGCGCGAGAGATTGCTGGCAAACCGCTCATTAGCGGCGTCTGGTTCTGGGGCGGTGGCGTTCGGCCAGCGCTCAACAAGCCTTCGTATGATCGCGTGGTCACGGATGCCCCGCTTGCTGCGCAACTGGCAAAAAATTCCGGTATCGACGTGCGGCCTTTGACATGGTCATCCGTGCAATCCGCCGATGGAAACGTGCTCGCGGTGATTGATGCTTGCGAAAATCTCGCGCGCGATGTCGATTTTCTTAAAAGGAAACCAGCATTGGAACGGCTGGATCGCGACTGGTTTCAGCCGATTTCAGACGCGTTGCGCGCGGGACGCATTGAACGATTGTCGCTTTATGCGCCAATCGCGGAATGCACTCACGTATTTAGTCTTTCGCGCCGCGATCTTTCGATGCGTTTCTGGCGCACCAACAAACCCCTCGCGAGCTATGCCTGATATCGTCACCCGCGAACGCGATCCCGCCGCCTTCGATGCGTTGATCGCGGCCAACGTCGATCCGCGCATGGCGCGCCTTTACGCGGCGCGCGGCGTTGCCGGTGCATCGGACTTGAATCACGATCTGAAAACGTTGCTGGCACCGAGCGAACTCGCGCGCATCCATGAGGCCGCGGTCCTGTTGGCTGATGCAATCAAAGCGGAAAAGCGCCTGCTGATCGTCGCCGACTACGA
>JANOKK010000427.1:0-2339 GCA_031419255.1 Betaproteobacteria bacterium | reverse complement strand
CACCTCATCACCAAATTGATGTTGAGTCAGACGCGACCGCTGAAAGTGCCTGCGCATTTGCTGAACGGCATCGGCGGCATGATGCATGAATGGAGTGACGATACGAAATCGCCGGGCTGGATCAACGCCATCGAGGATTGGGCGACGGTCAAGGGAAGTTGGAGAAAGACAGGATAAATTACCCAAATGCAGTATCGATAGCCTTGCTCGCGACGGGCGAGAATTTTTGCCCGAATCACCTATACTCGAACGCTTTTGCCCTGACACTTCTTCGTGAACTCCGTCTCTCCTAGCTTGCACGATCAATTTGCCCGCTGGTCATGGCGTCTCGCGTTAGCGGCGACGCTGTGGCTGATCGCCGCAATCGCCCATGCACAAACGCCGGTGGTGCTCAGCGACGATGTTGCAACCATCGATTTATGGCCAGCGATCACGCTGCTGCGCGATCCCGATGCCAAACTCACGGTGGACAACGTACTGGCCGACGTCAGCGGATTCGCGGTGCCGCAATCGGCGCATGCTGTACTGGGTTTGCGCCAGAAAGTGGTCTGGCTGCGTGCACCTATTTCGGTATCGGCAAAATCAAACGCGCACTGGGTGCTGGATTTCGATTACGCGTTGTTGAACCGCATCGATGTATACGTTGCCGATGGCGGTCGCATCGCCTCGCATGCGGTGCTCGGCAATGAACAACCCTATTTCGCGCGCCCATTGACGACCCGATCGCACGCGGTATTGCTCGATCTGCGTGCGGGTGCGTCGTACGAATTGCTGCTGCGCGTCGAGACCAGCGGCACCATGCTCGTACCGTTGAGTTTGAGCACGCTCGGCGCGTTTCACCTGCGCACGATCAATGAGCAGATGTTGCAGGGATTGCTGGCCGGTCTCGGCCTTTGCCTGGTGCTCTACAGCTTGTTGAAGTGGATCAGTTTGCGTGAACATCTGTACGGCAAGTACTCGTTGCTGGTGCTCGCCAGCACGCTTTTTTCCGTGCATTTTTTCGGTATCGGCGAACAATACCTGTGGACCGATTTCCTGTGGCCGGAGCGACATTTGGCGGGCATCACGTCACTCATTGCCGCGTGCGCAACTGCCCTGTTCATCGAGGACGCGCTGGGTACCGACATGAGCCGTCTGTTTCGCCGCGCCATCCGCATCGTCGCGGCACTGCTGGCGATCGCGGCGGTCGGGCATGCGTTCGATGTGATCGATATCCACGCCGTTTCGCGCATCATGGGAACGCTGGGGCTGCTGCCATCGCTCTTGGGTCTGCCCGGCGCAATTGCGAGGGTACGGCGGGGCGACAGTGTCGGTGCCTTTTTCATCCTCGCCTGGGTGGGTTATTTTGTCGCCGCCGCAACCATGGCGGGATTGGTCAATGGCTTTGTCGGCGCGTCTTTCTGGACCATGCACTCTTTCCAGATCGGTGCCACGTTTGACATGCTGATGTTCATGCGCATCGCGGCGCTGCGCTCGGCGGATCTGCGCCTCGCCGCGCAACGCGCCGCCCGCGAACACGAGACCCTGCATTCGCTCGCGCATACCGATGCCCTGACCGGTCTCGTCAATCGCCGCGGACTCAACATGGCGCTTGCCTCCGCCGTGCAGGGTTGCAGTCCCCGGCAACTGCTCGCGGTGTACATGCTCGATCTCGATGGCTTCAAGCCGGTCAATGATCAATATGGTCACGATGTCGGCGATGAATTGCTGGTCACGGTTGCGCAGCGCCTGCGCGCCACCGTGCGCACCGGAGATGTGGTGGCGCGGGTCGGCGGCGACGAATTCGTGGTGATGGCGGGCGGCTTGCAAAGCGAGGCGCAGGCCGAAGAACTCGGTGGAAAATTGCTCGCGACGTTCCGCGAATCGTTCGCATTGGAACAAGAAATTTGCCATGTCGGCGTCACCATCGGCTACGTGCTGGCACCGCCGGACGGCATCGAGGCGGCCCTGTTGCTGAAGGCGGCCGACGCAGCGATGTACGCAGGCAAACAGGCGGGGAAAAATGTGCTGCGGCGTGGTGGCGCGAGTTTGATTCCCGTTGCGAAAAATATTGCGTAACCCGCCATTCGGCCGACCTTTCGGGGCGATTGTGGCCTGAAAGGCGCGTGGATGCTGGGGTTTGTCCCAACTTCGGTCGGCTGGTTTCCGCACCGCTCGCCAGCAAATTTTACTGCCTGATTTGCGGCGGCAGCGCGACGGCGACTCAAATATGATGCGCGCTTAGAGGAGGCAATCATGTCATTTCGCGTTCGTGGCCTTTCCCCCGAGCCGTTTCGTTCACTTTTCAATTTGTCCGATGCCGAGCTGCATCGAGTGGGCGCGCGGCGCGTGTTCGCGGA
>JANOKK010000426.1:0-4664 GCA_031419255.1 Betaproteobacteria bacterium | reverse complement strand
GCGCCACGCGCGATGGCGAGTGGCGACGGTTACTCGCGTGCGCGAGCGCGGGGGAATGCGGCGGCGCGTCAGATGTTGCAAGCGTGAATGCGCTGCGTTGGCGTAACAATATTCGCGCCGCGCTGCTCCAGGGTGCGGATGGAATCGATGTAGTGCCACTGATGGAGCGGCGGTTCTAGCGCGACGCGCGGCATATAACAAACTCAAGCAGTGGTGCGGTGTTTCAACGGAAAAAGCCTGAAAAGCCCCGTCAATACTAGAGTTTTACTTTCGGGCACTTCTATCATGCTGGCCATGTACGTGAAATTTACCGCTTGACAAGTTTCGCTCCAGACGAAATGTACTCGACCATGCGCACACTTTGTCGGCATTCAAGAAATCAAGTCATGAATCCCAGGTTCGCGGTGCTGAAATTTCCGATATTGGGCAGCACCAGACTCATGTCGCTGTCCGCAACACCAAACCATTTCGCGAGCGTCGCGGCAAATTGATCGACGGATGTGGTCGGCAGCAATCGGCCAGAGCCGACTTCATCGTTGTTGTTGAGGCCCATCACAGGGAAAGTGCCGTAGTAGCGTTGACCCTTGACGGCACCGCCGAGCACGAAATGGTGCGATCCCCAGCCGTGATCCGATCCATCGCCGTTGCTGGTCAGCGTGCGACCGAAATCTGAACCGGTGAACGTGGTGACTTGATCGGCCACACCCATCGTGACGGTGGTGTTGTAGAAGTACGAAAGCGCGTTGGCGACTTGCGTGTGCAGATTCGGCTGCGTGGTGAGTTGATCGTCATGCGTATCGAAGCCGCCGAGCGAGACAAAAAATACCTGACGCTTGGCACCCAACTGCGCGCGCGAGGCGATCATGCGCGCCACCACCCGCAATTGCGCGCCGACACTGCTGGTGGCCAATTCGGCCGGCAGTGGAAAATCGGGCGCGGTGGCGAGCGCGGTCGAGAGCAGCGCATTGGCACTGATCGAGCGTTGCGCGGTGTCGGCAAGGTCTTGTGTGAACACATTATTGCCACCGCTGGTGATCAGCGTTCGCAGCGTGCCACTGGCGCTGGTCGAGCCGAACAGATTGCCGGTGATGCCGGAAATCGCGGTGGATCCCGACGTGCCGAGCTGATACGCGACTGAAGATTGCCCCGCAAGAAACACCGCGCTGCCGCTGATGGAATTGCAGGTGAAAACACTATTCGCATTCTGCGAAATCATCAGATCGCCAATGCGCCCGCCCCAGCCGATGCGCGCCCCTTCGGCGGCACTCGCCTGCCAAACCGATTGCTGATCGTTGTGTGAAAACAATTTCGGCGGCAGCGGCACGGACAAGTTGGTGTACTGCGTTTTGGTGGTGGGCACAATCAACGGGCCGACGTTGGCGAGGATGGCGAGCTTGCCTCCATCCCAGATGGTTTTGAGCGGCGCCATTTCTTTCGGCAGCGCAAATTGGCGCCCGGCATTGTTGCCTGCGAGCGGCAGCGACGGTGTGAGCGGAAGCAGATCCGCGAGCGCACGCGTGATGCCGGCACGGGCGCCGGTGTAGGCATTGAAATTTGCGGTGTCAAAGGGAATCACGGTGTTGTTGTGATCGTTCGCGCCGAACATGAAGAAGCAGACCAGTGCGCGGTAATCGTTGGCCGTCTGTGCGGCCGCTGCACCGATGGTGGCAAGATTCAAGGCAAATGGCGCAGCGGTGCCGGCAATCGACAGTGAGCTTGCAGTGCGCAGAAAGTGGCGGCGGGATTGGCTGATATTTTTCATGTTCGTCCCATCAATTCTGAAAAATGTATTCGGGCGACGCCATCACCAGATAGATCGCCAGGTTGACGCGATTGCGCGAATCGGCGGCGGCTGTAGTGGTTCCGATGTTGACCGTGGCGACCGCATTGCGGATCAGGGTTCGGGTGGCGGGGGTCAAGGTGGCGGACGTCAGCAGCAGACTGACACGATCCACCAGCAAATCAGGATTGGCCGCAACCGCTAACTCCGCACTGTAATCGGCCTGAATGTCGAGCACATTATTGTTGCGAGTACCGACGCCGCTGGTAATCGCGTTGCGCATGTAATTCAAATAACCGGCCATCGAATTTTCATTGGTGATTTGCATCTCGGGTGCCACCAGCCCCAGTGCGCCGACACGGCTGTTGGGCGGAATATAGCCGGGCCGGAAGAAGTTGAACACGGACGGCGGGGACATCGGCGACTGCGCCAATTGCGTGGATGCGTCCGAGGTCGTGCCGAGCAGGAATCTTCCATCGGTCGAGCGCGCGTTGAAAGTGCGCATCCAGTTCACGAATCGAACCACGGGCTCGCGGATTTTCCCGCTGGACACACTCCCGCCGCCAGCCAGACTGGGGCGCGCCTCCGGATCGAGCAAGACTACCTTGATCACCGATTTCAAGTCGCCGCGCACACCGTTGCCGTCCCGGTTGAACGTCGCCGCCACGCGCGCAACGTATTGAGGAGATGGATTACTGGTCACCAGCCGCTGAATCAGTTGTTTGCCGATAAACGGACCGACGTTGGGATGATTGAATAAACGATCGAGTGCGATGCGGATATCGCCGTTGGCGTCAGCGACCGTGGTGGCGGGAATATTGACGCCGAGAAATTGTTTTTGCGAAATGGAGTGAAACGCGTTGTACGCCTGCATCGGCTTGATTTCCTTGTCCGCATCGACGGGCGTGCCGCCACCGTTGAATCGGTTGGTGGAGGTGTCCGGTCCGGCCCAACTCAAACCCGTGAACACCTTGCCCAACGCCGACACATCGCTATTGGTGTAGGTCTCGATCGGCTTGCCTTGCGCGTTGACTTTTTGCGTGCCGTCCAGGTTCAATTCATAGAGCCCAATGCTCATGAGTTGCATGACTTCGCGTGCGTAATTTTCGTCCGGTACCGCACCGGTCGTGGTGTTTTCCTTTTGATTGCGCAAATGCGAAAGATACAAACCCATCATCGGCGAATATGTCACCGCTTCCATCAGGTTGCGGTAATTGCCGAAGGCGTTGGCACCGAGTAAATCGAGATAATTCGACGGGCCGCGCGGGTAGTTGCCGGCAAGACTGCTGTTGAGAGAGACCACAAATATTTCCGATAACGCGAACGCAACGCGTTGCCGGAGCGCATCGTCTCCCGTCGCAAAATTTTTCCACATGCTCCAGATGAAACCGGTTTGGCCCGGCGACTGGCCCGTCGCCAGAGTACTGATATAGGCCGTCACTTGCGGAAGATGCCGCGTGTGCGGTTTGGCGAACTGGCTTTCGATCCACGCGTCATGGCCCGCCGCCGAGACCGATTCGATATCGATCATGCGCGCACCAAACGTCGCTTGTGCAAGGAAGCGGGACGCCTCGGCGGCGGTGACTAAGGGCGCCTTCGCCACCGTGCAGACATTGAGTGCGCCGCCGGCGATTGCGAAGCGCTCGATTGGCAACGACTTTGTGACGAAGCCCTGCCCCGGCACAGGAAAGGTATAAGTGAATGTGCCGCGTTCGCCGTCGGTGAAATTGAATTCAAATGTGCCTTCGGTGATGACTGAGGACTGCGCGATCGGGCCGCTTATGGTGGAGAACGGGATGCCGGGATTCACGAAATAGAGGCTACCGGTGTAGCGCCGCGCATTGCTTGCATCCTGCGTTCCCTGCGCGGTAAACCAGCTCGCTTTGCCCAGTGGGTTGTAGGTGTACCAGCCCGCGAAAACCCGGTTGCCCTGATGCGATATCTGCACGCCCCAACCCGACGCGTTCTGGCCGCCCCACCAATGATCGGTGTAATTGGTCAGCCCCGCGCGCGGCAGCGTGCCCGTCAGCGATTGCAAGGTGCAGACGGGGATTTCATCGGCTGCACCGAAATTTTGTGGTTCGAGATTGGTTTTGGTTTGCGTGACGGCACCGACCGTGTACGCGAGCGATAGCCGGTTCGCGCCAGTGATCGAAAGAGTACCCGTGCCAGACTTGATCGCCGTGATGTTGGCACTGCCGGTAATTTGCGAATACGGCGTGCCGGTGGCGGTATAGAGATCGCCCGCGCAAGTGTTTGCAGAGAATGCGCAATCGAGCGTGTACCAGGTCGCCTGATTTTGCGCATCGTAGGTGAACCAGACCGCGAAGGTGCGAGTGCCCTGTTGCTGGATGGTAACGCCCCAGCCAGATTCGGTGGGCTTCCACCAGAAGCCGACGAGGCTCGCGGTAGTTTGCGCTTGCGCGGTGACGCTGATGATCGAAAAAATTGCCGCAGCAGCAATGGCGGTGAAAAGTATGCGGCGAATTTGCCTGCCACCCTCGTGTGACGCACTCACGATTGCATCGATGAATTTTCTAAGCGCCTGCATGTTGGTTACCCCGGATTGTCTGACCATGGCGACAATTTACGCCACTTGTCAGACAATTGCCGCGCGGACGTGTAACGGATTACGACATCGTGTGATGCATTTCACAGAAGACGCCAAAAAAGGGGCAAGCAAAGGCGGAAAATGCTCGGCATCGGTGGGCGACGACGCAATGTCGTTCGCTAAGGGTTGGGTGCAATTCAATATTGCAAATCGAGTATCGGACATGGCGGAGCGCTTCGTCCTGTTCTAAAGGAGGATTGAGGAGGATTTTGAGCGGTATTGACATAGCGACCACCGAAAATCTCCCTCAATCCTTGCAGGACGCGCAGCCCA
>JANOKK010000425.1:0-11899 GCA_031419255.1 Betaproteobacteria bacterium | reverse complement strand
ATGGTGTTGATGAACGGCGCGTTGCGCACGAAGGCGTTTTCCGGGACGTGACAACAGAAGTGAAAGGTCTCGTATACCATGTAGTGGCTGATCATGGTGATAAAGGTAATGTATCCCGCGTTGGCATTAAAAATTGCGGCGGCCGCGAGCGACAATAGCCCGCCAAATACTGCCAGCACCGTCAGCACCCGCCACGGGAAAAACACGATGCGAAATTCCTTGATGGTGCTGATGGTGTGGTCGTTGTCGGTGAAATACTGATGATGCTGGCGGGTGTGGCGATCGTAGATCGAGCGTACCGCAAACACATCGCGCAACCGGTGCATCACAAATTTGTGCATGCCCCATTCGATGAAATTGCCGGCCAGCGCCACCGGAATCACCAGCAGCCATTCCCAGCGCGCCGCCTGCAATTGATTCAGGCACCACCAGACGCCGCCGATGCCGGCTGCATACATGACGCCCACATGCAGCAGCCCCTGATACCACGGACTGATCCCGGCGACATATTGTTCGCGAAACTTTCGCTGGCGTTCGGTCATCATTTTGGCGGCCTTTGATACCCATCAAATATTAGTGATATATTACCTGCCAATCAGATCGTTCGTCAAGGAACTGCCTCTTGCAAGCCACTCCGCAAACCAATTCGCAAGCCGCGCCGCAAACCGATCCGAAGCCGCCATCGCCGCCGAATCTGTCTGGATCGACTGCGCCGCCCGTCCGAAAGAAACGCGCGCTGCACGAGATTCTCGATTCAAAAAGAACCGGCGAGAAAATGGTTTACATGTCGGTGCCCGACTACACCTCGGCGCGCTGGGCGGAGATGGCGGGCGTCGATGTCGCAGTGGCGGGCGACAGCCTGTCGATGATCGCCCACGGCCACACCAACACCATCCCCGCCACCATGGACATGATGGTGATGCACACCCAGGCAATCCGCCGCGGCGCGCCGAATACCTTCGTGCTCGGTTGCATGCCCTACCAGAGTTACCACACCATCGAGCGCGCGCTCACCAATGCCACGCGTTTCATGCAGGAAGGCGGCAGCGATGCCGTCAAACCGCAAGGCGGCAAGAGCCAGGTGCACATCCTGAAAGCGATGGTGGACGCGGGCATTCCTACTGCGTCGCACATCGGCATGACACCGCACACGGTTGCAATGTTTGGCGGCTTCCGGATTCAGGGAAAAACGGCCGATAGTGCGATGAAAATTCTGGAAGACGCGTTCGCGATTCAGGACGCAGGTTGCTTCATGCTGGAGTTTGAAGCGGTGCCGGCCAGGATCGCGACGGTCATTTCAAGGCAATTGGAGATTCCCACCATCGGCATTGGGGCGGGCGTTGGATGCGACGGTCAAATTCTGCTCGGTCACGATTTGCTCGGCATGTTTACCGATTTCAAACCGAAATTCACCAAGCGCTATGCAAACCTGACCGAGGCCGCGCTGAAGGGAATCACGCAATACATCGCGGAAGTGAAAGGCGGAACATTTCCGGACGATGAACACAGCTACGGCGTCGATGAAAAGGAGTATGAAAAATTCCTCGCAATGGTCGAAAAACGAAAGCATCAATAGTTTCGGCAAGAGCCGGCACCAGCCTCACGGATCGCGCCTACACGGATATTGAAGAAATGATCGTCACCCTGAAACTGTCACCGGGCGCAGCAATTTCCGAGACGGAGTTGTCGCAGTCGCTCGGCATAGGTCGCACGCCGATTCGCGAGGCGCTGCAGCGCCTCGCGCGCGAAAGTCTGGTGACCATATTTCCACGTCGCGGCATTTTTGTCGCAGAAATCAATTTGAAAAAACAGCTTCGGCTGCTTGAAGTACGGCGCGAGCTGGAGCGTTTGATCGCCCGCAGTGCTGCGCGCCGCGCCACCGACGCTGAACGCTCGCGACTATCCGAATTGGCTGATCGCTTTGAGGCCGCTGCAAAAGTGAACGACGATGTTGCGTTCCTGCGCACCGATCGCGAATTCAATACGCTCTGCAGTGTTGCCGCGCACAATGAATTTGCAGCCTTGGCGATGGGCCTCATGCATTCGCTGTCGCGGCGCTTTTGGTACATCCATTACAAGCAGGCGGCCGATATGCCGTTGACGGCGAAATTGCACGCCAATATCGCGCGTGCGATTGCGGCGGGCGATGAAGATCGTGCCGCCAAGGCGAGCGACAAACTACTTGACGCTATCGACAAATTTACCCGCAATACGACTGACATGTGATATTGATTTAGCCACCGACAATCGCTGTCGTTCCCGCGAAGGCGGGAATCCAAGCTTGGTTGAACATTCTTGGATTCCCGCCTTCGCGGGAATGACGGATTTATCAGCAGCATCGTTCATTTGAAGCGTCATTCATTGCAGCGTTCAAAACGTCACAACCGAGGAGAAAACCATGAATAGCAAACGCAGAAAACTGTTGCAGGCCATCGGCGGAACCGGCGTGGCGATAGCGGCATCGCCGTACCTGAGCATGCCGGCATTCGCGCAGAACACACCGCTGCGCGTCGGCATCATCGCGCCCAAGGCGGGCATCGCCGGCACCATCGGCGAATGCGGCCTGCGCGGCACCATGTTTGCGGTGGAACGCATCAATGCGAGCGGCGGCATCGCCGGGCGCAAGGTTGAACTCATCGTTGAGGAAGAAACCAACCCGAAAGACTCCATCGAGCGCCTGCGGAAACTCGTGTTGCAGGACAAGGTCGATTGCGTGCAAGGGATTGTCTCCTCCGGCGTCAGCCTCGCCATGGGCGCGGTCGCGGAAGAGATGAAAGCACTGACGATTTTCTGGGACGGCACCACCCAGGACGGCGTAAAGGAAACGATGGCGAATCCGCGCTACATTTTCCGCAGTACCGACAACGAGTGCGAAGCGGTGATGGCATCGCTGTTGGCCATCAAATACTGGAAAGGAAAGTTTGCGACGGTTGCGGGCATCAATCCGGATTATTCCTATGGCCGCAACAACTTCGCCGCATTTCAGGCGCTGCTGAAAAAATTCGGCGTGGAGTACAAGGTGGTTGCCGATCAATGGCCGAAAGTCGGCACGACCGATCTCAATTCTCACGTCGCCGCGTTAAAAGCCGCAAAGCCCGATCTGATTTTCTCCTCGCTCCTGTTTGCCGATTTGCCGATATTCATGCGCACGGCGCATGGCGCGGGCTTGATGGAAGGCGGCACCAAATTCGTGTTTCCAGCAGCGGGATTTCAACACACCGCACTGAAAAAGGAATTCACGCCCGAAGGCATGATCTTTGGCCATAACACGCTCTACTTCGATTGGGCGGGTGCCGGACCACTGCAAAAACAATTCGTCAAAGAGTACTACGACAAATACAAGGACTATCCGCATTGGGAAGCCGACCGCGCCTACTTCGCGATGCAGGTCTTCAAGGCCGGCGTGGAAGCGGCGCAGAAAGCCAAGAAGGCTTGGCCGGGCAAGGAAGACATCATCAACGCGATGGAAGGCATCAAGGTCGATTCGCTCGGCGGCCCCGGCATGATGCGCAAGGATCACATCGCCGACCAGACTTTTTATCAAGGCCTGACCACGCATAAAAACAATTACGACTTCCCTACGCTTGGCACCGTCGATATCATGCCGGCGAGCCAACTGCAGAAGCCCCCCGGTCAGGATTTCTGGAAGTGGATTGAAACCGCGCAGATCAAGCTGTAATCGAAAAAGCGCCGCGCGTTGACTGCTTTTTTCGACATCCTCATCGGCGGCGTTTTTCACGCCGCCGTTCTTTTTTTGGTCGCCGCCGGCTTGCAGTTGGTGTTCGGCGTGCAGAAGATCGTCAATCTGGCGTGCGGTTCGTTTTATGCATTCGGTGCCTACTTCGGCATCAGCGCGGTCACGTGGGCGCTCGCACATGGTGTGCCCACCAGCCTTTTTTTACCGGTGCTGCTTTTGTCCGGACTGTTGCTGGGGCTGATCGTCGGGCCGTTGATTGAGGCACTACTGCGCACCGTTTATGAGCGCGATGAGGCATTTCAATTATTGCTGACATTTGCGCTGGTGCTGATGTTTCAGGACGTGCTGCGGTTCTTCTGGGGGGCGAACCCGCAGCAACTCGGCAATATCGTCATGGAGTACGGCAAGCTCAGCATCGGCAAAGTGCAGGTGCCGACCTACAACGTGCTGGTGATCCTCGCGAGCATTGCGATTGCGATCGGCATCGGCGCGTTTCTCCAGCGCACGCGCTTCGGCCGCATCCTGCGCGCGACCGCCGAGAACCGCGAAATGAGTCAGGCGCTCGGCGTGAATGTGCGCTGGATGTATACCAGTGTCTTTACGGTCGGCACGGTGCTCGGCACCGTTGGCGGTGCGCTGGTGGTGCCGACGGCGGCGGCTTCGCTCGATATGCCGGTGGAATTGGTGGTCGAGGCATTCGCGGTGGTGGTGATCGGCGGGCTTGGCAGCATGCGCGGCGCGCTGATCGGTGCGTTGATTGTCGGGCTGATGCGGGCGGCCGCGATCTCGTGGTACGCGGAATTGGAAATGCTGGCGATTTATCTGGTCGTGATTCTGGTGTTGATCGTGCGTCCGGCAGGGCTACACGGAAAGCCGATCGAATGAAGCGCGCCACGCTTGTCGCGACCATTTTTGCGTTACTCGCGCTGCTGGTGTTTCCGCGTCTGGCCGAGCCGTATTACGTCACGCTGGTACTGCCCGCGTTCGCTTACGCGATTGCGCTACTGGGTTTCAATTTATTGTTCGGCTACACCGGCTTGCTGTCGTTTGGCCACGCCTTGTTTGTGGCAATTGGTGCCTATGCGGCGGCCGTGCTTTCCAGCAAACTCGGCGTGAAAAGTCTGGAACTGGTGTTGTTGATTTCCGGTGCCACCGCCGTCATCGCCGCCGTGCCGGTGGCCTTGCTATCAGTGCGCTATGTGCGCATATTTTTCGGCATTCTCACGCTCGCCTTCGGCATGTTGTTTCACTCGTTCCTGTTCAAATTCTACGATCTCACCGGCGGCGACACCGGCATCCGTGTGCTGCGGCCGACGTTGTTCGGGTTTGCCTTTGATGATCTCGACAAGACCGCATTTCTGGTCGGCCCGTTTTATTACTACTGCCTCGCGTTGCTGGTGGTGTTGGGTTTCGTCATGTGGCGTATCGTGCATTCGCCGTTCGGCTTGCATTTGACGGCGATTCGCGAAAATCCACGCAAGGCCGAATATCTGGGCGTGCGCGTGCGGTTTTTTCGCTTGATTGCGTTCCTGATTTCGGCTTTCTATTGCGCCGTCGGCGGCGTGGTTCTCGCCATCAACACCGGTCAGGCTGATCCGGAACTCGCTTATTGGACGCACTCGGGCGAACTGGTGTTCATGACGGTGCTGGGCGGCTTCGGCAATTTTTTCGGGCCGCTGATCGGCGCCTTCACCTTCATTTTTCTCAAGTCTGAATTGATGGGACTCACGCAATATTGGCGATTCTGTCTCGGTGCCATTTTGGCGGCAATCGTGGTGCTATTCCCACGCGGGTTGGTGGGGATTGGGCAGACTATTTGGACAAAGCTGAGAAACATCGGTGCACGCAAATGAAAGCGTTGATCGAAACCGAAAATGTTTCCAAGGCCTACGGCGAATTTGTCGCGCTCGATGGCGTATCGCTATCGATTGCCGAAGGCGAATTGGTCTCCATCGTCGGGCCCAACGGTGCCGGAAAGACCACGTTGGTCAACGTGCTCACGGGATTGCTGAAACCGACCACGGGTGTCGTCCGATTCAAGGGCGATGACATCGCCGGCATCGGCCCGGTGCGTTTGGCGCAGCGCGGCATGGCGCGCGCGTTTCAACTGGTCCACATTTTCCCGGCGATGACGGTTGCCGAATCGATTGCGGTGGCGGTGGTTTCACAAATGGGGCATAGCCTTCGCTTGTTTGCGTCGGCAAAAAACGATGCGGCCGTACATGCGCGCGTGCGTGAAGTGGCGGCCATTTTCGGGATCGACGGCAAACTCGACAGCGAAGCGCGCCTGCTTTCACAGGGCGAGAAAAAACTTCTCGATATTGCGAGCGCCTTCGCACTCTCGCCCGAAGTCATCCTGCTCGATGAGCCCACCAGCGGCGTCTCCAGCGGCGACAAGCACGGCATCATGAAAAACGTCATCGATGCCGCGCGGCGAGCAGGTGTGAAGGCGATCATTCTGGTCGAGCACGATATGGATCTGGTTGCCGAATATTCGAGCCGCATTATCGCGTTGACAGCGGGGAGAGTGCTCGCGGATCGGCCACCGGCGGCATTCTTTAGCGACCCGGAGATCATCGCCGCCGTGGTCGGCAAGCGCGTCGGAAAATTGGCGAAGGATGCGTAATGCTCAATATTGAACAGCTCATCGTCGATATCCAGAATAGCCGCATCCTGCGCGGCGTTTCGCTCGAGGTAGCGGCGGGTCAGTTGGTGTGCCTCGTCGGGCGCAATGGCGCCGGCAAGACAACGCTGTTTCGCACCCTCATGGGTTTTCTCAAACCGGTATCGGGCACCATCCATTTCCAGAATCAGCCGCTCATCGGCATGGCCACGCACCGCATCGCGCAAGCGGGAATCGGCTACGCGCCGGAAGAAAGTCAGGTATTCGGTGATCTCAGCGTGGCCGAAAATATCGAGCTTCCCACGTGGACGCGCCCAGGTGGGCGCGACGCCAAAACGCGCGTTGACATGGCCTATGAAATATTCCCCAAACTGCAGCAATACGCGGCGCGTGGCGGCAATCAGCTTTCTGGGGGCGAACGCAAGATGGTGTCGATTGCGCGCGCACTGACGCTCGATCCGCAACTGTTATTGCTCGATGAGCCGTTTGAAGGACTGTCACCCGCGATCATTCCCAGCATCAGCGAAGGCATCGCGTCTATCCGCGCGCGTGGCCATGCGGTGTTGATGGCGGAATCCAACGTGCATCACATTCCGGAATATGCGGATCGACTTTATGTACTGGAGCGCGGTGAAATTATTTATCACGGCAAACCGGGCAATATCTATCCGCCGGAGGTGATGCGCGTGATTACCGGCGGCGCGTGATCGGAGGCGAAATGGCAAAGATTCTCACCCCGCAACAAATCGATCAATTCTGGCGCGACGGTTGTATTTTTCCGATTCGCGCGATGTCCGAAGCGGACGCCGCTGCACTACGCGCGCGCCTTGAAACATTCGAGCAAGAAACCGGCGGGCCGCTCAAAGGTGATTTGCGCCACAAGTCGCACTTGTTGTTTTCATGGTTGGGCGATCTGGTGCGCAACACCAACATCGTGGACGCCATCGAAGATCTTTACGGCCCGAACCTGCTGTGCTGGACCACCAACTTTTTCATCAAGGAAGCGCGCAATCCCGCGTTTGTTTCATGGCATCAGGATTCGACTTACTGGGGACTCGACAAACCGGATGTCGTCACCGCGTGGATCGCACTCACGCCCAGCAATGAATCGAACGGCGCGATGGGCTTCATTCCCGGCACGCACACGCAGGAACAAATTCCGCACCGGGACACCTTCGCGAAAAACAATCTGCTCACGCGCGGCCAGGAAGTCGCCGTCGAGGTGAACGAAAAAGACGCCGTCACCATTGTGCTGAAGCCGGGCGAAATGTCGCTGCATCATGTGCGCCTCGTCCACGGTTCGCCACCGAATCTCTCCGATGATCGGCGCATCGGATTCGCAATCCGCTATGTCCCGACCTCAGTCGCACAAATTGCCGGCAAGGACAGCGCCACGCTGGTGCGCGGCGTCGACGCGTTCCATCACTTCGAGCATGAACCGCGCCCGAGCTGCGACATGGATCCCGAATTTGTCGCGCTGCACAAGCAGATCGCCGAACGCAATGCGCAGATTCTTTATCGCGGGACGGCGGTGAAGAGTTACAACGATCCGAGCGCGTTGCCGGAGCGGGACGCGAACTTGCCTGTCCGGAAATAGAACTGCGTTGGCGTAGCATCGCTCGCACGAGAAGGGGGTGGCGCGGCGCTACACTATCGGCCTCTCTCGCCGATTTTCCCGATTACATGTCATCAACGCCTGAACCACCCAATTCCGACAGCGGAAATTCCGCCCCAACTGCGGCGCCACATCAAACGGTGGAAGTTGAACCCGCCGCATCGACCGTATTGCCCTCCGACACGCGACGCTCATCGCGGATGCGAGACGCCATGCACCTGATTGCGCGCAACATGGCGAACGCCTTTCGCCTCGCGGTTTTCATGCGCGTGCCCGAATCGCGCATGCCGGTGATGTGGTGGCAGGTGGTGGCGTTCACGTTGCTGGGTGCGGCGGTGCCGCTTTTGGGGTCGCTGCTGGAAACCGGTCTTGACGGCGTGTTCCAGAAGCATGCGTTGCAGGGCATGTTGTTTCATGTGCCGCTGTTGGTCTGCGCGGCCATCGCGGTCGCGTATGCAGCGCGCCGCCCGGAGAAATCGCTGGCGTTGGTACAGATGCTGCTGATGATCGCGGTCGCGGTCGATATTCTGTGTCTGGCGATGGCGCAGTTGCAACTTGGTGGCATTGCCGGCCGGCCGCTCGTGCGCGCCATCGCCCGTGCGGCACCGCAGTGGTCCCTCGTGCTGCCCGCCCTCTGGTTAGCACTTGCCAGCCTCGTCGCCATGGCCCGCCTGTTGGCGATTCCGCCGCGCGCGCGATTGCTGCCGATCCTGATCGCCGCATCGCTCATCGCGTTGCCGCTCGCCGCCATTTACCGGGATCGCACGATGTGGAGCGAATCCTACGACGACCGCAAAGCCGAGGCCGAATCGTATCTGCGCAACAACCTCACGCAGGAAGATATTTTCTATCGCCAGCCGGAGTTACTCGCGCGCGAATTGGCCGCACTCCAGCCGCAACGCCCCGGCGTGACAGAGGTATTCTTCATCGGCATGGCCGGGCATGGCTATCAGGATGTGTTCAAGAAAGAAGTCGACGCCGTTACCGAATTGATGCACGAACGATTCGATGCCAAGGGCCACACCATTCGTCTCATCAACAATCGGCAGACGCTCGCCACCACGCCGATTGCCAGCGTGACCAGCCTCAACGCATCGCTGAAACGAATGGCGGCGGTGATGGATGTCGCGGAGGATATTCTGGTGTTGTTCCTGACTTCGCACGGCTCGGAGGCGCACCGATTTTCACTCGATCTCTACCCGATGCAGTTCAAGGAACTCGATCCGGCTGCGTTACGAAAGTCGCTCGACGACGCTGGCATCAAGCACCGCGTGGTGGTGATCTCGGCCTGCTATTCGGGCGGCTTTATTGATGCCCTGAAAGACGACAACACGCTCGTCATCACGGCCGCCGCGCCGGATCGCAATTCATTCGGCTGCAGCAATGAAAACGATTGGACCTACTTCGGCAAAGCCTACTTCGATGAAGCACTGCGCAAGACGACGTCCTTCACCGAAGCCTTTACGCTCGCCAAACCGGTGATCGAAGCGCGCGAGAAGAAAGACGATTACACACCGTCCGATCCGCGCATTGCGGAAGGCGCGGGCATCAAAATAAAACTGGCCGCATTGCAGGCGCAATTGACCGGTGCGGCATTGAGCGCCGCATCCGCGCCGCTGGCGGCACCCATTTCCGACGCGGCAGCGCGCTACGCCGCATTGGTATACGACCAACAATTTTTCGATGTCGAACGCGCCGCCTGCCTGGCCTCGACCAAAGGCACCGGGCCGGACGCGATGATCGCGCGCAAAGCCGACACCTTCGGCGGGCTCACACCCGCCCACGCCGCGTGGCCGCAACTCACCGTGGCGTGGGATCGCTACGCAGAAGAAATGTGCAATCGCATCAGCGAGCCGCGGCTCCGGCGCGAGAGTTTCGCGCGGCACCTGCGCGCGTCAAGCCATCCCGCCGAGATCGAATCCATGCTCAAGTTTTACGCGACGCCGCGCGGCGAAAAGTGGCAAGCAGCCGAAAAACGCGCCCTGCAATTGATGTTCGAGGATGTCGCGAAACGGCAAGACGCGCTGCAAATGCAGTTCTACGGTACCTACGTCGAGACGCAGGATCGGGTTTACAAGGCGTATAGCGAGGGAGAGGCGAAGAAGAAACGCTGAGGCGCAGTCAGACTCAAGCGCAAGCGCTGGTGCGGCTGGCAGGCTCGATATTAGCTTTCTGCGCGCAGCGGCGCAAAGATTGGCAATGCTATCTCGCAAGACTTGACCCTCGGCTCTCCTCGGCTGTCCAGTGAGTGAAAAAGCGCAACAGGAACCGTGGTCGATTTCTATGACTCATTGAAATCATATCAACTGCCGCCCCTTTGATCCTCTGATCTACACCGGCGCGTGCCACGACCTGAGCGGCCACGACTGGGTGCCTACCTCGCAGTTCAAGGTCGGCCCTATGAAATCCGGCGGCACGAGTGAGGGCAACGTGCGGGCAAGGCTACGCGTGTCCGAAAGCCATTGCGTTCCTGAAACAAAGCTTGGGCGCGAATTGAGTCGACCACTTTGGGGGTGGCTCCTCAATGATCACCTGCAATTGATCCATTGGATTCCGCATTTGGTCGCTTGGCGTAACTGCGGGTGACAATTGCCCAATACACTGCGAACCTTGCATTTCGGTTCGCGTGGTCAACGACGGATCGCGCGCGCGCGGCATGTTGCGGCAAACAACAAGTTTTGCAGCGATGGAATTGACGGATCGGTGGAACCCATCAAAATGACGTCCTGACATTTCAATGGGTATTTCGAAATGGGACATTCCAATTCACGACCATTGCAAGGACAATCATGCGCTACGTTTATTCCTCCTCCCCGCTCTTCGCTGCACTGGTGGTTGCCTCGATAGGCGCGTTTGCATCGCTTGCGCTCGCGCAAGAAAAGCCCGCGCCGGTCACCGTCGCGGCCATCGACCAAACCGCGCTGGCCGGCAGGATTGACGCCTTGCTCGACAAGCACTACCCGGCGGGCGAACCCGGTGCCGCCGTGGTCGTCAGCGTGCGCGGCCAAACCGTCTATCGGGCTGCGCGCGGCATGGCAAACCTTGAAAAGGGCATCGCGCTCAAGTCGGATGACGTCTTCCGCCTCGGCTCGATCACCAAGCAATTCACCGCTGTGGCGATATTGAAGCTTGTCGATGAAGGCAGGCTCAAGCTCGACGATGAAATCGGCCGCCACATTCCTGGCTATCCGGATACCGGCAAGGGCGTGACCATCGAACAGCTGTTGGCGCATACAGCTGGCGTACCGAGCTACACCGATTCGCCGGAATACGCGGCCAGCATGGAAAAGCCGGTCACGCATGCGGACATGCTTGCACGCTTCGCCGGCAAGCCGCTTGAATTCAAACCCGGCACGCAATGGAAATACAGCAACTCCGGCTACTACCTGCTGGGCATGGTGATCGAGAACGTGTCCGGGCGATCCTATGCCGATTACGTCGCACGCAACCTCTTCATCCCGCTTGGCATGCAGCACAGTGCCTACGAAGGCCATGAGCGCAGTGGCAAGCGTCGCGTCGAAGGCTACGCACGCGCCGATGGCAAGTTCGCACCCGATAGTCCGGTGCACATGAGCCAGCCCTATGCGGCAGGTTCGCTGCTTTCGACCGTCAATGACCTCGCAATCTGGAATCGAGCCATTTCCGAAGGCAAGATTCTCAGGAAGGAAACTTGGGCCAAGGCATTCACGCCCGCCACATTGGCCGAAGGCTCGAAAACGCGCTATGGCCATGGCTTCATGTTCGATCCGTTCAATGGCACACAAAGCATCCATCACGGTGGCGGCATCAACGGCTTCCTCACCCATGCCGTCCGCCTGCCACAGGAAGACATTTACGTCGCCATCCTCACCAACACGCGCGCACGTGGCGGGCTGCACGTGACGCTGAGCCAGCGCATCGCTGCATTGGCGATGGGCAAGCCGTTCCCGGATCAGCCTGCCATCACGCTTGACGACGCCGCGCT
>JANOKK010000424.1:0-10249 GCA_031419255.1 Betaproteobacteria bacterium | reverse complement strand
CCTGAGCTTGTCGAAGGGCCGGGTGTACGAAGCCCTTCGACAAGCTCAGGGCGAACGGCGTAAAGGTAAGGCGGAAAATTTCGTCAAGTTACAACGACGCCGTTTTCGCACTATCCCGCGTAAGCGTGATCACCCCCTCCGCCGACGCCAGCAATGCCACATCCGCACCACGCCGCGCAAACAAGCCATTGGTGACCACACCCGCGATCTGATTGATCGCCGTTTCCAGTGAAACCGGATCGGTGATCGTGAGGCCATGCACATCCAGAATCCAGTTGCCATTGTCGGTGACAACACCTTTGTCGTCCTTCATGCGCCACTCGGGATGGCCGCCCAGTAACACCAGCTCGCGCGCGACGTAGCTCCTCGCCATGGGAATCACTTCCACCGGTAGCGGAAATTTACCGAGCACATCCACCAATTTGGATTGATCGGCGATGCAAATGAATTTATCTGCCGCCGCCGCGACGACTTTCTCGCGCGTCAATGCCGCGCCGCCGCCCTTGATCATCGCCATGCCGCGCGAAATTTCATCGGCACCATCGATATATACCGGGATCGGCCCCGCGTCATTCAATTCCATCACCTCAATTTTCGCCTCGCGCAGCAAGCGTGCACTCGCTTCCGAGCTTGACACCGCACCCTTGATGCGCGACGCGATTTTCGCGAGTTCCGCGATGAAAAAATTGACGGTGGAACCGGTACCGACACCGACGATCGCGTCGATCGGCACATAGGCGATGGCGGCTTTCGCGGCGGCTTGCTTGAGGGCGTTTTGATCCATGGCGGCGTAAATTGAGAAGAATCGAGAAGGGAGCAAAAGAATAGCGGATTTCCTGCTACATTTGTCCTCGATACGGTTCTTTTCATAGGATAAATGTGAAGCAGGATTACTTGAAACGCATCTTGAGTGCGCGTGTTTATGATGTCGCCATCGAAAGCCCATTGACGCGAAGCGCCGCAATTTCCGAATTACTCGGTAATGAAATTCTGCTTAAGCGCGAAGATTTGCAGCCGGTGTTCTCCTTCAAGCTGCGCGGCGCATACAACAAAATGGCGCACCTGACGCCCGCCGAATTAAAGCGCGGCGTGATCTGCGCCTCGGCAGGTAATCACGCGCAGGGCGTGGCATTGGCCGCGCAGAAGCTCGGCTGCAAGGCGACTATCGTCATGCCGATCACCACACCCGCAATCAAGGTCGAGGCGGTCGCGCGGCGCGGTGCCGAGGTGCTGCTGCACGGGGACAGCTATCACGAGGCCGGCTTGCACGCGAAGCTGCTGGCGGCGAAAAAGAAACTCGTATACGTGCACCCCTACGATGATCCGCTGGTGATCGCCGGGCAGGGCACCATCGGCATGGAAATCCTTCGTCAGTTCCAGCATCCGATCGACGCGATTTTTGTCCCGGTTGGTGGTGGCGGTTTGATCGCAGGCATCGCGGCATACGTGAAGGCGCTCTCACCCAAAACCAAAATCATCGGCGTCGAGCCGGTGGATTCCAACGCCATGTACCAATCGCTGAAAGCGGGCAAACGCGTGACACTTTCACACGTGAATTTGTTTGCCGACGGTGTGGCGGTGAAGCAGGTGGGCGTGGAAACTTTTCGTCTCGCAAAACAACTGGTCGATGAAATCGTGCTGGTGGATACCGACGAAATTTGCGCGGCCATCAAGGATATTTATCAGGACACGCGCTCGATCATGGAGCCATCCGGCGCGCTGGCGCTGGCGGGAATCAAGCGTTACGTTGAGCGCGAAAAATCCCGCAACAAAACCTTTGTGGCCGTCTGTTGCGGCGCGAATATGAATTTCGACCGGCTGCGTTTCGTCGCCGAGCGCGCGCAAGTGGGTGAGCATCACGAAGCGCTGCTCGCCGCGACGGTGCCGGAAACGCGCGGCAGCTTTCGGCGTTTTTGCGAGCTGTTGGGGCCACGAAGCGTGACCGAATTCAACTACCGTATCGCGGACGCGAAACAGGCGCACCTGTTCGTCGGCGTGGCCGTGAGCGGGCGGGCGGAAGCGAAAAAATTAGTCGCACATTTCAGCGGACACGGCTTCAAGACCATCGACATGACCGACAATGAATTGGCGAAATTGCACGTTCGCCACTTGGTGGGCGGACGCTCGGCATTGGCGAAAGATGAGTTGCTATACCGTTTCGAATTTCCCGAGCGCCCCGGCGCGCTGATGCGTTTTCTGACCAGCATGAGCCCCAATTGGAATATCACGTTGTTTCATTATCGCAATCATGGTGCCGATGTCGGGCGGATTCTGGTGGGATTGCAGGTGCCCGCGAATGAGCGCACGCGCTTCGCGAAATTCCTGAAAACGCTGGGGTACGAGTATGTCGATGAGACGGGGAATTCGGCGTATCGGTTGTTTTTGAGTTAGGCGAGGTTTAAGGAGTAAGGAGTACACTTCATTTTGGTTTGGCAATATGACCTTCGATGGTTGCCTAACTGCCGGCAGTTTGAATTTCTTCGAATGCAGAGCAAATCTTCGCAACGCGCCAATTGCGAAACGAAGGTTCGCAACCGGCCAACTGCGGTCTTTCGCGGGCGTCCTCCAATTTTCCGTATAGCGGACACTCACGGCCGAGCCGAAACGCTGGATGATCTGCAATACCGGTGCAAGCAAGTCGGGATGGACGGCGAACAGACTGCGCAAAGGAATCGGGAACGACAACACCCACTGGCGCACCGGCACCTTGGGGATGACATGGTCTACCAGATAAGCCGCCGCCTCGGCCATGCGCCGCGTGCCGCACGAGGGGCAGATGCCGCGGCGCTTACAGGAGAAGGCCACCAGCTTCTCCTCCTTGCAGCCGTCGCACCGTAGGCGCAGAAAGCCGTGGGCGAGGATGCCGCAGGCCAGAAACGCATCGAACTCGTCGGTGACAAAGGTGGGCAGGCCTAACCCGCTGGTCTCTGTATCAACGAAGGCGAGGAAGGTGTCGAGGTGTGCTTGCACCACGCGGTAGAGCGTGGTTTCTTCGGGACGGTGGCGCTGGTAGCGGGCCGGGGTTACGGATGCGGCAGACGGCGGCGCTGGGCGCGTGGCAGTGGATGACGGCGTTCGGCAAAACAGCTTGAAGATGCGCGCCTATGCTAGGGTTGGCGGAACGCATTCGACTCTGACCCTCATGGCACTTTTTGAGTACCGCCAGGACGCGATGCTGTTACCACCTGAATGATCGCGGCACGCACGGCGTCATCGTTCTGTACCGATATGTCGCCGTGATCGACGCCGTTTTCGTGCTGGTGATTCGCAGCCAGCGGGACGCGGGGTATGTGCGGGGGTAGCGGTGGTGAGGGGGCGGGAGATGTTGTGAATTAGATGCGTCATTCGCGATGCCCGCGTGAAAATGCGAGCGCGGCCCCTTTTGCTTTTGGCAAGCCCCGAGCGTCCGCAGGAATTGCATTCGAGCTTCGGGCGTATACTGCGACCACACAGGCCGGCGGGATGGCGCGGGATTCAGCCCGCTCCGCACGCGCGGAGCGGAGGGCGACATGGCTGCTTCCGAGACACCCCGCAAGTCCGCGCGCTTTGTTTCTGCCGCATTGTCTGGCGTGTTGCTTTGCCTTGCATGCGGTGGCAACGTCGTCCAGGCGCAAGTCATCAACACGATCGCCGGGGGCGGCATCGCCGACGGCGGCTCCCCCACCAATGCGCCGGTCAGCTCCCCCCAAAGAGCGACGATGGACGGGGCAGGCAACCTCTACATCGCGGACACGGGCAACCATCGCATCCGCAAGGTCACGGCGGGCACCGGCGCCATCAGCACGGTGGCGGGAAATGGCACGGCCGCCTTCAGCGGCAACGGGCTGGCCGCAACGGGCGCGAGCCTCAATAGCCCCTCCGGCGTGGCGCTCGACAGCGCCGGCAATCTCTACATCGCGGACCAGGGCAACCATCGCATCCGCAAGGTGACGGCATCCACCGGGGTCATCAGCACCGTCGCGGGCAATGGCGGGGCCGGCTACTTCGGCGACGGGCTTGCCGCCACCAGCGCTTCCATTCGCCTCCCCTCCAGCGTCGCGGTGGATGGTGCGGACAATCTCTACATCGCGGAATACGGCAGCCACCGCATCCGCAAGGTGACGGCGGCGACCGGCGTCATCAGCACCGTCGCGGGCAATGGCACGGGCGGCTTCCTCGGCGACGGCGCCGCGGCCACCAGCGCGAGGCTCAACGAGCCCAACGACGTTGCCGTGGACAGCGCGGGCAACCTCTACATCGCCGACCAGGCCAACCAGCGCATCCGCAAGGTGACGGCGGCCGACGGGTTCATCAACACCGTGGCGGGCAGTAATGGCACGGCAGGCTTCACCGGCGACGGGGCTGCGGCGACCAGCGCGAGACTCGGCCAGCCCACCGGGGTGGCGGTGGACGGCGCGGGCAACATCTACATCGCCGACAGGTTCAACCAGCGCATCCGCAAGGTCACGACAGTCGACGGGTTCATCAACACCGTGGCGGGCAATGGCACGCAAGGCTTCACCGGCGACGGGGCCGCAGCAACCGGCGCGAGAATCCGCTCCCCTTCCGGCGTGGCGCTTGACAGTGCGGGAAATTTCTACATCGCCGACACCAGCAACCATCGCATTCGCATGGTGACAGCGTCCACCGGATTCATCAGCACCGTGGCCGGCAATGGCACGCAGACCTATGGCGGCGACGGAGCCGCAGCCACCCTTGCACGGCTCAATTCCCCCATCGCCCTGGCGCTGGACGCTTCAGGAAATGTCTACATCGCAGACCTTGGCAACTACCGCATTCGGAAGGTGACGGCGGCGACCGGGGTCATCAGCACTGTGGCGGGCAATGGCGGCGCCGGCTTCGGCGGCATGGGAGGACTGGCCACCAACGCGGACATCCAGACCCCCGATGGCGTGGCGGTGGACAGCGCGGGCAATCTGCATATCGCGACCTTCGGCCTTGTCCTCAAGGTGACGGCGGCGACCGGCATCATCAACTCCGTGGCGGGCGGTGGCGCCGGCGTCGACGGGGGCCTCGCCATCAACGCGAATGTCGGCGCCGTCGGCTTGACGCTGGACGCTTCCGACAACCTCTACATCGCGGACGAGCTCAACCAGAGCATCCGCAAGGTGACTGCGGCCACCGGGATCATCAGCACAATCGCGGGCAATGGCACGCCCGGCTTCAGCGGCGACGAGGGCGCGGCCACCAGCGCGCAGCTCGCCAACCCCTTCGGCGTCGCGGTGGACGGCGCGGGCAATGTCTACATCGCGGACTTGAGCAATCATCGCATCCGCAAAGTGGCGGCAGCCACCGGAATCATTACGACGGTGGCGGGCCATGCATCGATCTCCGGCGGCGACGGGGACCCGGCCACCAGCGCGAGTCTCTCGGCCCCATTTGGCGTGACGGTGGACGGCGCGGGCAATATCTACATCGCCGACCAGGGGAACCAACGCATCCGCAAGGTGACGCTGTCTACCGGAATCATCAGCTCCGTGGCGGGCTATGGTGGCTCGGGCAGCTTCAGCGGCGATGGGGGCTTGGCTATCGACGCAGGCCTCTACTTCCCTACCGGTGTGGCGCTGGACAACGCGGGCAATATCTACCTGGCGGACTACAACAACCATCGCATCCGCAAGGTGAGCGTCCCGCCACCGACGGATATCCTCTCCGTCAGCAAGGCGGGCCCGGGCAGCGGCACGGTGACCTCGTCGCCCGCGGGCATCGACTGCGGCGCGACCTGCTCGGCGGCCTTTGTCACCGGCACGTCGGTCACACTGACCGCGACCGTTAACCCGGGATCCACTTTTGTCGGCTGGAGCGGCGGCGGATGCTCGGGTGCCGGCGCTTGCGTGGTCGTGGTCACGGCGGCGACGGCGGTCATCGCGACATTCTCCGGGCCGGTCTCGCTGCAGTCAGCCGTTTCGCGCAAGACCCATCGCGCGGCGGGCGATTTTGACCACCCGATCACGGTCGGCGTGGCGCTTGCGGACTTGGTGTCCGTGGAGCCGCGCGCAAACAGCGGAGGACACCTGTTGCTACTGACTTTCAGCGGGCCGGTGACCAGCTTGGAGGCAATCAACACCAC
Organism: Betaproteobacteria bacterium; assembly: GCA_031419255.1. Taxonomy (GTDB): domain Bacteria; phylum Pseudomonadota; class Gammaproteobacteria; order Burkholderiales; family Usitatibacteraceae; genus UKL13-2. The sequence goes on along the minus strand of JANOKK010000424.1, from coordinate 4,179 downwards.
GGTCGGCGCAGCCACGTTCGGCACGCCGACCGGCAACGTAGTGCCGATCACACTCACTGGCGTGCCTGACAATACTCGCGTGCAAATCGATATGACGGGCATCAACGGCGCAGACGCCGCCACGCTCGCGCTTGGCTTCCTGGTAGGCGACGTTTCCGGATCGCGCGGCGTAAACGCGGCCGATATCGCCGCGGTGAAGGCCAGACAGATCGAGATGGTGACCAATGCGAGCTTCCTGTTTGACGTAAACACGAGTGGCTCGGTGACCGGCGCCGACATCTCAGCCGTCAAGGCACGATCAGGGATGCGCATTCCATGAACGCGGCAGGCGCTCTGGGTACGAATTAGTAGCCTGTCCTCGAAGTCATTCCGCGCCTGGAATCATTTGCGATTTTGAGCAAGCGGGAATGCGATATTGAAAGACCCCGCGCCTTTGGTCTCGATAACGTCTGGCTCGTCGGATGCGGTTCCGGGCATGGATTCAAACACGGACCGGCGGTTGGTAGTCACATTGCCGAACTCGTCGCTGGTACAGCGAAACCACGCGAACCCTTCCTCATAGCTACAAAACAGCGACAACAGGATCGAGCCGTCCAATGACGCTCCCGTTCAGGTACGCCGCATAACAACAGGTTCCAGCCGACGCTGCCGCTTCGCAGCAGCGCGGCTGACCCTGGGCGTTAAGGTCCGCTTTCGGAAAATCCGACAGGCTGCTGTGGGTCGAAAGCGGAAACTCACATCTCCAGATTGTCCCTAATGGCCAGTTGTGTCTGCGAACTATTGTTGCTAGGCATCGTGGTACGCATGTGCCAGAGAAATGTGCCAAGGGTAAGTAGCTGAAAACTCGGCTACGGGAGTGCAGATTCTCCGACCGATTTTGTTGTTGCCGCCTTCGCGCAAGCGCGGGATGTAGTCTTTCGGTAGAGATTGGACCATTCCGAACGGAGTTTTTATCAACCCCGTCCAAGAGTGGGGATGTTGAACCACCAGCGCAATGAGCAAATGCCGCAAGCAAAAACTCCAGTGCCGGCAGGGCGTTCAGGTCGAAAATGCCTCGAAACCCCCGCCAAATGGCGTTCTACGTTTTCCTATTCCGGCCAATTCTTGATGTACTGCTTCAGCAGCTTGTTCTCAAACGCCACATCCTTGATGGCACTGCGCGCGATATCGTGGAATGACAAGATACCCACCAAGGCGCCCTGATCCATCACCGGCACATGGGTGATATGCAACTCGGTCATCAAGCCGCGCAGGTGATCGACGCTGTCTTCCGGTTTGGCCACCGGCGGATGGGCTTTCATCGCGATGCGGCAGGGCGATTGCATGAGGTTGCCGCCGTGCGCATTCAGGCCGTTGAGAATTTCACGCAAGGTGATCAGACCGAGAAACTCGCCAGCCTCCATAACGAGCACCGAACTGATCGCGTTTTCAACCATCATCGATACCGCATCGGCGACCGCCAGATCGGGGCTCACGGAAATTAGATTCCGGCCGGCGGATTGTTCGGCTTTGTCTTTGAGGAGATTGGCGACCGTGGATGTACTCATGGGGTGCTCTCGAAAAGGGCGAAAACAACAGGATACCGGCAACATTTTAGAGTTGATTCGACACCGCCAAAAGCGGGCCGTGCTGCGGTTGCAACACCGCAAAAAAAGTCTATGCCGCAATGAATGCTACTTGATGACCCGCAATTTCCCGCGCGGCGGGGCTTTCGGTTTGTCGGGTGGGCCTTGATCGTCGTCGGCTTTGGCAACCGGTGCGTCGCCGCCAATTTTCGTTGCGATGCGAACGGGTACGGATTGCAGGGCGGGGCCGGGTGCCGAAGCGGGTGTTGCGGGCTGACCAGGAGCGGTTTCCGGGTCGAAAAATACGCCGCGACCATTCTCGCGCGCAAAGATACTTTGCACTGCGTAGATGGGCACGGCGATCTCGCGCGAGACACCGTTGAATCGCGCCGAGAATTGCACCAAGTCATTGCCGATCGTGAGATTGCGCGTCGCCTGTTGGCCGACCGACAACACAATCTCGCCGTTCTTCACGTACTCCATCGGCACGCGCGTGTTGGTGTCAACCTTTACGTTTAGGTAGGGCGTGAACCCGCAATCCGCGCACCATTCATAGATTGCGCGGATCAGGTACGGCTTGGTGGACAATTCAGCCATGCATCACGCCCGGCGCGAACGGAGGACTTACTTCCTCATCGCCTTTTCCGACGCCGTCATCGAATCGATAAACGCCTGACGCGAAAACAAGCGCTCGGCATATTTCAGCAACGGTGCGGCGGCTTTGGGCATCTCGATCTGATAGTGCTCAAGCCGCCAGAGCAGCGGTGCGATGGCGACATCGAGCATCGAGAATTCGTCGCCGAGCATGTGTTTTTGCTTGACGAAAATCGGTGCCAACTGGATCAGGTTTTCGCGAATATAGAGACGCGCCTTGTCGTGCTGATTCTGTTTGCCGCGCTCGATCGTATCGACATGATTGAAAATTTCATTTTCCATGCGGAACAAAATCAACCGTGCGCGCGCGCGCATCACTGGGTCGGCGGGCATCAATTGCGGATGCGGAAAACGCTCGTCGATGTATTCGTTGATGATGTTCGACTCATACAAAATCAAATCACGTTCGACCAGCACCGGCGTACGGTTGTACGGATTCATCACCGCGAGATCTTCGGGTTTATTCATCAAATCCACATCGAGGATCTGGAAATCCATGCCCTTTTCGTAGAGCACGATACGACAGCGGTGGCTGAATGGGCACGTTGTGCCCGAATACAAAGTCATCATGGTGGCTTACCTGTTTTGTCTAACTGCTTGAATGCTTAAAATGCCACGCCACGCAAGAAAGCACGGCTGGCGGCAACGTCGATGTCGCCGCGCATTGGATGATTGGGATTGGGCGCTACCTAACGTCTTTCCAGTATTCGTGCTTCAACCACAGCGCCACGAAGAACGCGAGCACCAGGAAGAACAGCACGATGACGCCGATCCGGTTGCGTTCGGCGCGCACCGGTTCAGCCATGTACGTCATGTAATTCACGAGGTCATTCACGAAAAGATCGTACTCGGCGGTCGTCATGGTGCCGGCGCGATCGACGGTCAGTTTCATGACGGGTTCCATCTTTCCGTCGTGCCCGCGTTTTTCGCCGACCTTTGAATACACTTGCGTGCCCTGCAAATTGTGCAGTACGTTGGGCATCGCCACGTTCTTGAATACCGCATTGTTCCAGCCGGTGGGGGTGGAATCATCGCGATGAAAACTACGCAGGAACGTGAACAGCCAATCGGAGCCACGCACGCGCGCGGCGAGCGTCAAATCGGGCGGCACACCGCCGAACCAGTCTTTCGCGTCCTGCGGATCGAGCGCGGACACCATCGTGTCGCCGAATTTATCGGTCGTGAACATGAGGTTGTCGCGGATTTGCTGCTCGGTCAGGCCGATTTGCGTGAGCGCGCTGTAGCGCATGAAGGCGGCGTTGTGGCAATTCAGACAGTAATTGACGAAATTGCGCGCGCCACGTTGCAGCGATCCCTGGTCGTGCAAATTGATCGGCGCACGATCGAGTGCGACTTCCGCGCTGGCGGCGAACGTGCTGCCGGTGTTCAACAACAACGCGGCAAAGGCAGTCGCGGCAAAGGTGCGGAGACTGAGCATGGAACGCGTGGAGGTGGATGAGGTGAACAGCACGGTTTTCATTAGTTGGTCACCCTTTCCGGTTCCGGAAGTTCCTTGTCGACTTTTGTGTACCACGGCATCAGGATGAAGAACGAGAAGTACACCAGCGTGAGAATCCGCGCCACCAGCGTCGCCAAATCCATTCCGCCAACCAACGGCATGCCTTTCGGCAATTGGCCCCACACGGTCGTGGGCACCACGCCGAGATAACCCAGCACCAGGAAGCTGATGACAAATGCGGTCAGGAAAGCCTTGTAGCGCGGCCCACGGTAGCGCACCGATTTCACCTTGCCGCGATCCAGCCACGGCAAGGCAAACAAAATCATAGTCGCCGCGCCCATGATCGCGACCCCGTAGAACTGGGTGATTGGCAGGAACGAGGCGAGTTCGGAAGGCACCGCGCGCAGCATCGCGTAGAAAGGCGTGAAATACCAGACTGGCGCAATATGCTCGGGTGTCTTCAGCGAGTCGGCCGGCACGAAATTCGCGTGTTCGAGGAAG
>JANOKK010000423.1:0-2916 GCA_031419255.1 Betaproteobacteria bacterium | reverse complement strand
TCGACCAGCGGATTGATCGCAAAAACTTTGCCTTGAAACGTTTGATCGGGAAACCCGTCGAGCGTAATCTGCAACGACTGGCCTGCGGCGACTTGCTTCAAGTAGATTTCCGGAATTTTGAAATCGACTTTCAGCGGGTCGATTTCTTCGAGATTGACGATGTCCTGGCCGTCCTTGACATAGTCGCCTATGCTGACCGTTCGCAAGCCGACGATGCCCGAAAACGGGGCCTTGATGTCGAGCTTGTTGAGCCGCGCCTGTGCGAGATCGAAATTCGCCTGGGCGACTTTGAAGTTGCTTTCCGCCTCATCGCGGGCCTGCGTGGAAAGGAAGCCTTTGGTGAACAAATCGCTCGCGCGATCAAGGCGGCTTTTGGCAAGTCCGAGACTGGCGTCGGCTTGCGCGACTTCCGCGCGTTGCACAGACGTATCGAAACGGATCAGCGTGGTGCCCTTCTCGACGCGCTGGCCCTCGCGAAAGGCGATTTCACTGATGCGTCCGGCGACTTCCGGTCTGATCGTCACCGATTCGTCCGATCGCAGAGATCCGACTGCCGTCAACCCTTGCGCCATTCGTACCGATTGCACCTTTCTAGCTTCGACCGCGATGCCGCCGGCGGGGGCTGGCACAGTGCTGTTGCCTCGGCTGCTGGTCGCTGCGCCCACTGCGGCGGTAGCCGGTGTGCGACCGGGCAATTGCGATTTGCCAAGCCAGTAGCCGCTGGCACCGACAATCGTCAGGGCGGCGATTATGGTGGCAGCCACAAGTTTTTTATTCATTGTTCACGTCGATGTTGGCAAAGTTGAAATGGGCGAAAAAACTGCATCGCGTTCTTCTGTTTTGAGCACGTGATCCGCAGGCGGCGGTGGCAAGCGGACGACGAAGCAGCGCACCGATACACGGCGCACTCAGGCAAGGTTGATCCACGTACAGGCGAATTGCGGGCGTCACACGCCGGTTTCAAGCTGAATTATCCTCCGAATGCGGCCAATCGTTGCGCGCGCGTTGGCTGGCACAATAATTTTATCCATCGCGCGGCGAAAATTACGCCGGTATATCAGGCGTCAACTGTGATTCCAGGTATGAAATCTGGTCTTTCAGCAATAACTTTCGCTTTTTGAGGCGCCGGAGTTGCAATTCGTCGTGGATCGGCGACGCAACCAAGGCGGCGATGGCCAGATCCAGATCGCGGTGCTCTTGCTTGAGTTCGATCAGTCGGCGCTCGATCGCCTGAATCGTTTCGATGGGTTCCATGCGGCTACCGTTGTTGCAAGCGTCCACTATACCGTCGTGACTTGCCAAATGCACGCGGCAGCGTGCCGCGCGCCGCTAAAGGTGAATGCCGCATACACATCAACACAAATTTCTCGGAAACTGCCGGAAATCGAAAAGTGTGAACTGGCGCACATATTTAAGGAAATATAATCGACGGGTATCATCAACTTTGCGCAGTTGCCGGTTGATTTTTTGACCTACGCGGTGTCAAATGTTGGCAGCAGTAGGGAGGGGGAGCGGACGACTTCAAAAAAATCGCCCTGGACAAGTGTAGCGTCTCTAAGAATGGACGGGCACGAAACAATGCAAGTGCGCCGCAATGATTTTGATGTAACGAATCGGATTCAGACAACCGATACCGTGGCCGTTCAACGAGAAATCGCGCGGCTATTCAGACTGCTTTATCCTGGTGCCGCGCATGCGCCGATGGATACCGCATTCGCCGACATGACGCGTCTCTATCACGGCGATTATCCTGGTTACCAAGCCTGCGACACGCTATACCACGATGTCCAGCACGTGATGGATGTGACCTTGGCGATGGCGCGGCTGATGGATGGCTACGAGCGATCCCGGCGCGAGACACCAGCATTTGGCGTGCGCGTGTTCCAGTTGGGAATTGTGGTCGCGTTGTTGCACGATGTCGGCTACTTACGCACAACGCAAGACACCGTCGCCAAAAATGGTGCCGAATACACGATCAATCATGTATCTCGCGGTGCCGCATTCCTGACGCAATATCTTCCGCAAATCGGCATGGCCGAGATGGTCGCTGTGGGTGCGGAATTGATTCATTTCACAGGATTCGAAAAGCGCGTCGGCGATATTCTCATTCAAGATCCGCTCCTGCGATTGTTGGGCAGTTTGCTGGGCTCGGCCGACATCATCGCGCAAATGTCAGACCGGTGTTACCTCGAAAAGTGCCGCGATCGCCTTTATCCCGAATTCGTGGCCGGCGGCATTGCGGTAAAGCACACCGGTGTTGGCGATGAGGTGGTGTTTAAATCCGGCGATGATCTGGTAAGAAAAACGCCCGCCTTTTTCGACAGCGCCGTCAACCGTCTCGAGTATGAATTGGGCGGCGCGTACAACTACGCGGCGACGCATTTCGGTGGTTTCAATTTGTACATGCATGCGGCCACCAAGAATGTTCATTTCGCCAAGCAAATTGGCGTGAACAGCGCGTATTCGCTACGCCGCACGCCGCCGGATGCGATGGCCGAAGCGGTATAACCGGCAACGAGAAACGTTTCCTCTGTTGCACCGCAACACACGCAAGTCTTTCCAACGCATATCGCTGCCTGTACCATGCGAGCCATCTTGCGAGTTCTCCGGTCTGTCGATGCCAGCTAAGGCGAAATAGGCGAATGAAGGGAACCGCGGCAGTCTTTTGCGTATTGGAGAAGTTCGTTGAAGCCGACCGATATTGGCCGCCCCGACTACTTTCATAAAGTCGTCGATTGTCAGTGGGCATGTCCCGCGCACACCCCCGTCCCCGAATACATCCGTTTGATCGCCGCAGGTCGCTACAGCGATGCCTACATGGTCAATTGGAATTCAAATGTGTTCCCCGGCGTGCTCGGTCGCACTTGCGATCGTCCCTGCGAGCCGGCCTGCCGCCGCGGTCGCGTTGAAGAAAAA
>JANOKK010000422.1:0-1139 GCA_031419255.1 Betaproteobacteria bacterium | reverse complement strand
CAATGTCTCGAGCAGTAAATCCGGGTAGTGGTCGACCGGACGGATATTTTGCACGGCGAACAGTTCCGGGAACAGGCGCATCATCATTTTGCGGTTTTCGAGCAAATACGACACACCCGACGGCGTCCGCAAATTGTCTTCGAGAACGTAATATTCGCCGTCGGAATCCTTGACCAAATCGATGCCCGCGACGTGCGCATAAATCCCGCCCGGCACATCGATGCGCATCATTTCCGGGCGGAACTGTGAATTTTCCAGAACTTTGTCGGCGGGCACTTTGCCCGATCGCAGTATGTGCTGCTCGTGGTACACATCATGAAGAAAGAAATTAAGCGCTGCGATGCGCTGCTTCAGGCCGCGCGACACTTCGTCCCACTTAGCACCCGGAATCACGTGCGGAACGATGTCGAACGGAATCAGACGCTCGGTACCGCTGGTTTCGCCGTAGACCGCGAAGGTGATGCCGACGCGATGAAACAACAGATCGGCCGCTTGTCGATTCTGCGCAATTTTTTCGGCAGGCGTGTTCTCAAGCCAATTCGCGAATGCCGCGTACTGTGGGCGAACCACACCATCGGCGTCATACATCTCGTTGTAAAAGGGCTTCAGTGCCATGTGCGCGTCAAATTGTTTTTTTGTGAAATGCGCAGCAGATGCCTCGCCGTCGCCAGATTCAAATATACCTGTTTTCGCCGAGTGCAGGCATCCCGGTAAAATCGGTGGATGCTGACCAAAGAAATTTCAAACGAAACGCGCGGCGAGCAACTTGAACAACGCTTGTTGGGGCGTGATCTGCCGGCGCGCGCGTTGGCATTTGTCTCAGCGGCAGCGAAGGCCAGTGGCCGCACCGAAGGACTATCGCGCGCGCTCGAAACGGCAGACGTATTGACGCAAATTGAAGCGGATGACGACGCCTTGGCGGCGGCATTGATTGTCGGTACGCTACCCAAGGGTGAGATCGACTCTGCAATGATCGCCGAGGCCTTTGGGGCGGAAGTGGTAGCGCTTATCAACGGCGTGCTGCGCGCCGGCCGCATCGAAAATCTGCGTGCCGGTACGGATGGCAAGAGCGCTCCCGGCATTGAAACGCTGCGCAAAATGCTGCTGGCGATGGCCGACGACGTTCGCGTCGTGTTGAT
>JANOKK010000421.1:0-3055 GCA_031419255.1 Betaproteobacteria bacterium | reverse complement strand
CTTGGGCCAAGTTAACGATGCAAGATTGGGCCAAACCGATGCATCGATTTGGCGTTCGCAAGGCGCGAAGCATGCTTCGCGAAACCCCTTTCTCACCCCCGGAACAAGTCCGGGGTGACAAGGAATAAAAATCATTAACTTGGATGAAATGAAAATATGACCGCCATTGTTGACATCGTCGCCCGTGAAATTCTCGATTCGCGCGGCAATCCCACCGTTGAAGCCGACGTGCTGCTGGAGTCCGGTGTGATCGGCCGCGCGGCAGTGCCTTCCGGCGCATCCACCGGTTCGCGCGAAGCGATTGAACTGCGCGACAAAGATCCGCATCGTTATTTGGGTAAAGGCGTGTTGAAAGCCTGCGATCACATCAACACCGAAATTTGCGAAGCCGTGATCGGTCTCGACGCGAGCGAGCAATCGTTTATTGATAAAACCATGATTGAGCTTGACGGCACCGAATCCAAATCGCGCCTCGGTGCCAATTCGATTTTGGCGGTGTCACTCGCTTGCGCCAAAGCGGCGGCCGATGAATCGGGCCTGTCGTTATATAGATATCTCGGTGGTGCCGCGCCGATGCAAATGCCGGTGCCGATGATGAACATCATCAACGGCGGCGCGCATGCGGACAACGTGCTCGACTTGCAGGAATTCATGATCATCCCGGCAGGCCTGCCGACCTTCCGCGAAGCGCTGCGCGCGGGCGTGGAAATTTTTCACACGCTGAAAAAAATTCTTCACGCCGAAAAACATAACACCAACGTCGGCGACGAAGGTGGCTTTGCGCCGAACCTTGCCAACAACGAAGCCGCATTGCAATACATCATGAAAGCGATTGCCGAAGCCGGTTACACCGCAGGCGAAGACATCCTCATCGGACTCGATTGCGCGGCCAGTGAATTTTGCATCGATGGCAAATATCGTTTTGAAGCCGAAAAACTTTCCTTCACCTCCTCGCAATTCACCGATGTGCTCGCAACGTGGTGCGACAAATATCCGATCGTCAGTATCGAAGACGGCATGGCCGAAAACGATTGGGACGGCTGGGCAACACTTACCGAAAAGCTCGGCAAGAAAATTCAGTTGGTTGGCGATGATTTGTTCGTCACCAACACCAAGATATTGCGAGAGGGTATCGCCAAAGGTGTCGCCAATTCGATCCTCATCAAAGTCAACCAGATCGGCACGCTCTCCGAAACATTTGCGGCGATCGAAATGGCCAAGCGCGCCAATTACACCGCCGTGATTTCGCACCGCTCGGGCGAGACCGAAGACACCACCATCGCCGATATTGCGGTCGCCACCAACGCCTGCCAAATCAAGACCGGCTCGGCCTCGCGCTCGGATCGGATGGCGAAGTACAACCAGTTGCTGCGCATCGAAGAAGAGATGGGCGATGCGGCCAGCTACGCGGGTAAATCGGCGTATTACAACCTGAAGTGATCGTGCCGAATTCACCGTGAAGTACCTGCCCCACACGCTGATCGCGCTCATTCTCGCCATCCAGTACCCTCTCTGGATGGGCAAGGGAAGCTGGCTGAAAGTGTGGGAATTTTCGCGGCAAGTGACGCAACAAAAAGAAAAAAACATCCAACTCACCGCACGCAACTCGGGCCTCGATGCCGAAGTGCGCGACCTGAAGCAGGGTATCGATGCGGTGGAAGAGCGCGCACGTGCGGAGTTCGGCATGATCAAGGCCGATGAGGTTTTTTATCAGGTGATTGATAAATCGAAGGGCAAGCCGTAAACGATTGTTGAAATTCGTTTGACGCGCACCCCGCTCGTGCCCGCATTCATTTGTCAGAGCGCGACAGATGGCATAGTATGCCAATACACCGATTTCTTGAGGGGTTCCCATGCCGACCAAAAATGTTGTCCTGACCGAGCATCAAACCAACTTTGTCGAGCAGCTTGTGACGTCGGGCCGATACCAAAACGCAAGCGAGGTCTTGCGGGAAGGCTTGCGGTTGATCGAGCGCCGAGAATCTGAAGACGATATGCGGCTGGCTGCCTTGCGTAAAGCCGCCCGGTTCGGCATCGCGGACTTCGACGCAGGTGCTTTTCGCAGTTTTGATTCGGCAGATGCGCTCGGTCAACATCTGGCAAAGCTTGCCTCGAAAGTTGTTGGCGCGTAGTGGGGGTTAAACGTTGGACTGTTCGCCTGTCGGCCGCTGCCGAAGCGGACTACCGCCAAATTCTGCGATGGACGGCAGAGAATTTTGGTTTGCCTCAAGCGCGGATCTATGCCGATACAATCTCGTCGGCGTTGACAGCGCTAAGCGCAGGCCCAGCGATCGTCGGCGTCAAAGAGCGCAGCGAAATCGGCACCAATATTTGGACGCTTCATGTTGCCCGAAACGGGCACCGGGGCCGACACTTCGTTATGTTCCGGGTCGGCAGTTTGCGAGAGCAAAACGTCATTGATGTGCTGCGTCTCTTGCATGGCAGCATGGACTTGGAGCGACACCTGCCCCAGTAGAATCCAGCGGAACTTTTTCGCTTGTTTGCCACGGGCCAACACAATCGCGATTTGCGGCACCAAAAGTTTTTGCAGTTATATGAATATATGAATTTGCGATGGGACACTGAAACGTAAAGGTTTCGACAATGCACAATATTTTGTACCGAGCGCGGTAGAAAAATGAACGTCGCCGCTGTCAAAAAGTTCTGCGCTTCCTTACCCGGCTCCACCGGCGATATCAAATGGGAAGTCGATCTCGTTTATTCCGTTGGCGGCAAAATGTTTTGCGTCGCTTTCGTGGATCAAAAGGGCAAGGAGACGGTCTCGTTCAAAGTCGATGACGATTTGTTTTTGCAATATACCGACCGCGAAGGCTTCATCCCCGCTCCCTATCTGGCGCGGGCAAAATGGGTGCAAGTGATTGACTTGAAGAAAGTCTCGGATGCGGAAATGAAATCGTTGATCAAACGATCACATGAATTGGTCGCGATGAAGCTGACGAAGAAGCTCCGCGAGGAATTGGGGATTGCGTAGCGGTGCGGGCACCCCTGTTCCACAAGGGTAGAGGGAACAAAATCATTAGCGCGTAGGATGGGT
>JANOKK010000420.1:0-1413 GCA_031419255.1 Betaproteobacteria bacterium | reverse complement strand
AGCCCTGCAAGCCGAAGTTACGCGACGTGGACTTGCGAACGTGTTGTTCAAGCCCTATCAGCCGAAGGAACAATTGAAATACAGCCTCACGCTGCCGGATGTGCATCTGGTCTCGCTGAAACTGGCACTGGAAGGCCTGATCGTGCCGAGCAAGTTTTACAGCAGCATCGCCGCCGGGCGGGCGGTGATCTTCATCGGTGACGCCGATGGCGAGATCGCGCGCGATGTGGCGCGCGGTGCATGCGGCGTGACGGTGGCGGCGGATGATGCGGTGGGGCTGGCGGATGCGATCGAGCGGCTGCGCGACGATGCGCCCGCATGTGCACGCATGGGGGCGAATGCGCGGGCGATGTTCGAGGCGGAGTATTCGCAGGCGATTGCGATGGGGAAGTGGCGGGGGGTGTTGGAAGAGGTGCGGGGAAAGTAGGACGGACTAAAATCAATCTGCACGGAATCTCAACCAAACTTTGGCCAAGCCACTGCATTGGCTTGGCGTTCGTCGGGCGCAGAGCATGCTCTGCGAATTCCCCGCCTCACCCCCGGACTAAATCCGGGGCGACAATTTATAGGTTGTAGGGCGGATTTATCCGCCGATCCATTCATCCGTTCATGCCACACCGATGGCGGACACGGGCTGGTCTACCGCCGCCTGTCGCCGCGTATATTAAGGATGAGGGTACAATTTCCCTTGGAGGACTTATGGCAAACCAGTTTGATGTCATTGTTGAACGCGACTCTGCAGGCTACTTTGTGGCTTCAGTGCCAGCTTTGCCCGGTTGCCACACACAGGCGAAGTCGCTGGATGACCTGATGGCGCGAATCCGCGAAGCGATCGAACTTTGTCTTGAGGTTCAGGGCGAAACGCCCGAGCCGCTGGATTTTGTCGGGGTGCAGCGGATTTCAATTGCGGCATGACAGCCACGCCGAGCTTGACCGGCAAGAACCTTTTGGCAGTTTTTGCGCAAGGCCGGCTTTGAGTTATTGCGTGTGAAAGGAAGCCACCATTTCATACGCCACGCTGACGGTCGATCGACAGTCGTACCGGTGCATTCCGGGGAAACAATCGGGCCAGGCCTGCTCGCTAAGATTCTTCGCGATTGTGAGTTAAACCGCGAGCAATTTCAGGCGCTGTTGTAGTTCTTGTTGGCGCGTCAACTGATTGGTCCTTGCGGTGACCCACACGTCATCCGCATCCCACCCTTCCCGTCAAGGGGGAGGGACTTGATCAGAAAGTAGGGCGGACTTGTCCGCCAATTGTTTCTTGCGATGGCTCATTCCATTTCTCAATCATCGGTAATGTCATCCTGAGTGAAGCGAAGGATCTTGTCATCACGAGATCCTTCCCCCTGATCAAGTCTGGGGGTCAGGATGACATTGCACTTTTGAAATGGAAGTGGACTCACAAGTCATTCC
>JANOKK010000419.1:0-2846 GCA_031419255.1 Betaproteobacteria bacterium | reverse complement strand
AAACGGAAGTGATGTACTTCACGTCGCATATTTATGCTGCCGATGCGGCGAAAGGCGTGCGCTATGATGACCCCGCATTCGAGATTAATTGGCCAGCAGAGATCCAGGTAATCTCCGGAGCCGACAAGTCCTGGCCAGATTTTCAATTTTCCAAGGAGACCATTAAGTGATTCTTACCGATACCGCTTTATCGAAACGACTACAGGCCAACAATCCTGTACGTGTAGCGATGGTTGGCGCCGGGTACATGTCGCAATGTATCGCGCTACAAATCATTCAGTCGACGCCAGGAATGCGGCTTGTCGCGATTTCCAACCGCACCCCGTCTAAGGCAGAGCAAGTTTATCGGGACGCGGGCGTCGTCGAAACCGTGCGCGCAAGCTCCGCTGCGGCACTTGAGGACGCTATTGGAAAGAATAAATATGTGGTGACAGATGATCCATCAATTCTCTGGAACGCCGGTTCCGTAGAGGCGATCATTGAGGTCACCGGAGATCCTGAATTTGGAACAAGGGTTGCCTATGAGTCGTTGCGTCAGGGCAAACACGTCATCATGTTGAATGCAGAAGTCGATGCCTCGGTTGGCCCGATTCTGAAGACCTACGCAGATCGCGCGGGCGTGGTCTATAGCTATACCGATGGAGATGAGCCCGGCGTAATGATGAATCTCTTTCGGCTGGTTGAAAGCATGGGCTGCCAGCCTATGCTTGTCGGACAACTTAAAGGAATGCTGGATCGCTACCGCACGCCAGAGACCCAGAAGGAGTTCGCAGAAAAATTCAATGTCAATGCCGCAATTGTTGCGTCGTTTGCCGACGGTTCAAAACTTAATCTAGAGTCCGCGATTATGGGGAATGCGACTGGATTCGCCCCTGCCGTGCGTGGTATGCATGGACATCCATGCGCACACGTAAAGGACTTGATGGGGAAATTTAATTTGCAGGACTTTAATCAAGGCGGACTTGTTGAGTATGTCCTCGGTGCAGAGCCGCATACTGGCGCGTTTGTGATGGCGTACAACGAGCATCCGATGCGCGGCAAACTGCTGGGCTACTTGAAAATGGGGCAGGGCCCTTTCTACATGTTCTACACCCCATATCATTTGCCGCCGATGCAACTTCCGCACAGTGTCGCGCGAGCTGTGTTGTTCAATGATCCAACCATTACGCCGAAAGGTGCGCCAACATGCGACACCATCGCATACGCGAAGCGTGACTTAAAGGCAGGAGAACGGCTCGATGGCATGGGCGGGTACACCAACTATGGCTTGGTGGATAAATATGACGTTTGCAGGCGTGGAAACTTCCTTCCAATGGCAGTTTCTTTGGATTGTGTGATGAAGCGTGATATGCCCAAGGATCAGCCGATCACTTATGCCGACGTGGACTTGCCGCGTGATCGAATTGTGGACAAACTTCGCACTGAGCAACTTGCGCGATTCCCTGTCGCCGTCTGAGTTCTCGCGCAATAGCCCCACCTTCGACAATAAGGACAACATGAGTGACACATTGAATGATCGTGCACATCGCGCGATACCGGGTGGGTGCCACACCTACGCGAAAGGAGATGATCAATATCCGTTCGATGCGCCCCCCTTCATGGAGCGCGGAAAAGGCTGCCATGTTTGGGATCGCGACGGTCGTGAGTATATTGAGTACGGCATGGGGCTGCGCGCCGTGACGCTGGGGCACGCGCACGAGCCCAGCATAGAAGCGGCATGCGCCCAAATGCGCAAAGGGGTCAATTTCAATCGCCCCGCGTTCATTGAAGTCGAGGCGGCGGAAGCATTGTTATCGGTATTGCCGCGCGCCGAGCAAGTGAAGTTTGCCAAAGATGGCTCGACGGTTTTAACGGCGGCGATTACGCTTGCCAGGGCAAAAACAGGTCGGGTAAAAATTGCGCTTTGTGCAGACCATCCGTTTTTTTCATACAACGATTGGTTCATGATAACGACCGGAATTCCAAGCGGAATACCGGAAGCGAGACGTTCAGAAACGCTTACGTTTCGCTACAATGATCTCGCAAGCGTAGAGCGGCTGTTCAACGAGAATCCGGGCGAGATCGCCTGCGTCTTGCTCGAAGCTGCGCGCACTGAAGAACCTCGCGACGGTTTTCTGCATAAGTTGAAGGAACTTGCGCACCGCCATGGAGCGCTGTTTATCATCGACGAAATGGTGACCGGCTTTCGCTGGGCGGTGGGTGGTGCGCAGGAGGTATATGACATCGAGCCAGACTTAGCGACCTTCGGCAAAGCGCTTGGCAATGGTTTTGCGATTTCGGCACTCGTCGGCAAGCGCGATGTAATGGATTTGGGCGGGCTTAGACACGACCGCGAGCGCCTGTTCTTGCTTTCGACGACGCACGGTGCTGAATCATCGGCGTTGGCCGCCGCAATAAAGATCATTGATATTTACAAGACCGAAGATGTAATCGGTACACTTTATCGTCAAGGCGAGCGTTTGCGCACGGGAATTCGAAAAACGGTGGAAGAGCTGCGTCTTCAGGATAATTTTACGATGGATGGCAGGCCGTGTTCTATTCTCTACGGCACGCGTGACGCGGATCGCAAGCCATCGCAGCCATTTCGCACATTATTTTTGCAGCAAACTTTGCGCCGTGGCCTTCTCGCGCCCAGTTTCATCATCAGCTATGCACATACCGATGCCGACGTTGATCAGACAATAGATGCCGTTTCGGAAGCACTGGTTGTCTATCGAAAGGCGCTCGACGAAGGAGTCGAAAAATACCTTGAAGGCCGTCCCATCAAACCCGTCTACCGAAAGTTCAACTAGTGTCTCGACCCAGAAATAGCGATACATAATGAAACGGATGGATTTTTTCGCGTG
>JANOKK010000418.1:0-3304 GCA_031419255.1 Betaproteobacteria bacterium | reverse complement strand
GAATTTGCGTCATGTGAAATTTACGTCCTCGATTTTTCGTCCGCGCAACGCGTCCGCGACGCTGCGATCCATGCGACGTTCTGCGAAATCTCCGGTCGCATCCGAAAGTGCTGCAATCGCTTCCTTGATTGCCCGATGATCGTCTCGCGTTGAAATATTTTCAAGCTCGCTCATCGATGCTTCGATCGTCGCACGTTCATCGACCGCCAGCAGTGCCTCGCCGTCCTTGTTCAATGCTGCGCGCAACGCTTCGATCATGCGCGCCGCCTCGACCCGTTGCTCGGACAATGCGCGCGCCAACGCGTCGTCGTCAGCGTAGCTGAAACCCGCTTTCAACATCGCGGCGATCTCCGAGTCGCTCAAGCCATACGATGGCTTCACTTCCACACGCGTCTCGACGCCGCTGCCGGTTTCGCGCGCCGTTACTTGTAACAAACCATCGGTGTCGACCTGAAACAATACGCGGATGCGCGCCGCGCCCGCCACCATCGGCGGAATGCCGCGCAATTCAAATCGCGCGAGTGACCGGCAATCTTTCACCAATTCACGCTCGCCTTGCACCACATGAATCGCCATCGCCGTTTGGCCATCCTTGAAGGTGGTAAATTCCTGCGCGCGCGCGATCGGCAGTGTCGAATTGCGCGGAATGACTTTCTCGACGAGGCCACCCATGGTTTCGAGTCCCAGCGATAGCGGAATCACATCGAGCAGCAAGAGATCATCCGCCGCGCGGTTGCCCGCGAGCACATTCGCCTGAATCGCGGCGCCGAGCGCGACCACTTTATCGGGATCGAGATTATTTAGTGGCGCGCGACCGAAAAATTCCGCGACCGCCTGTTGCACACGCGGCATGCGCGTCGCACCGCCGACCATCACCACACCATCAATATCCGCTGCAGTGAGTTTGGCATCGCGCAACGCCTTTTTCACCGGCTGCATCGTGCGTTGCACCAGTGCTGCCGTCATCGCATGGAACTCGCCTCGCGATAACTTGAGCTTGAATTCCTGACCATACGAGAGCGGTAGCGTCGTCTCCACCGATTCTTGCAATGTGAGTTGCTCTTTTACCTCGCGCGCCTTCATCAACAAGCGCCGCGTGTCGCGATGATCGGCAGCGGCGATGCCATAAATTTTCCGCCAATGCGCGCCAATGGCCTGATCGAAATCATCGCCACCCAACGCTGAATCGCCGTTGGTGGAAAGCACTTCAAATATTCCCTTGGTCAGCCGCAGAATCGAAATATCGAAAGTGCCGCCGCCCAAATCGTAAATCGCGAAGGTGCCCTCGCTCGCGTTGTCGAGCCCGTAGGCGACGGCTGCTGCAGTCGGCTCATTCAACAATCGCAATACGTTGATTCCAGCGAGACGCGCGGCATCCTTGGTCGCCTGGCGTTGCGCATCGTCGAAATAGGCGGGAACGGTGACCACGGCGCCGACCAATTCACCGTCAAGGGATTCCTCAGCCAAGGATCGCAAGTGTTTGAGAATGTCCGATGACACATCCACTGGCGATTTGACGCCGGCGACGGTGTCGATTTTTACCATGCCGGGGGAGTCGATGAATTTATACGGGAGCGCGCCATATTTGGCGACATCCGCGATGCCGCGCCCCATGAATCGCTTGACCGAGACGATCGTGTTTTCGGGATCATCTGCTTGCGCGGCCTTGGCGGCATTGCCGACGACCACGCGACCGTCCTTTTCGTAGCGCACCACAGATGGGAGCAAGGGATCGCCATCGTGATTCGGCAAAACCACTGCGACACCGCTGCGGATAGTGGCGACGAGCGAATTTGTCGTGCCCAGATCGATGCCGACCGCGAGTCGATGCTGATGTGGCGCGGTGGCATCAAAGGGCTCGGCGATTTGCAGGAGCGCCATGGGGTTATGATCGTTTCATAAGCGTGTTCACGCCGCGAGCGCCTCAAGCGCATCGTCGATTTCTTCGCCCAACTTTTCGAGGAAACGCAATTTGCGTACTGTCACGCGTGCGGCAATCAACGACGCACTGTTTGAAAGTTGTTGGCGCAGTTGTTCGAAAAGAATTTTTTCTTCGCTGATGCGCTGCGCGGCCAAGGTGTCGAGTTGCGCGCTGTCGCCGCGCGATTTCGCCTCGACAACGGCTTCGCGCCATTCCATTTGCTGATGAAGAAAATCCAGCGGCATCGCGGTGTTGGATTCTTCCTCGGTATCGACGCCGTTTATCCGCAGGAAATAACGCCCACGATTCAAGGGCGATTTCAGTGTGCGGTAGCCTTCGTTGGCGCGCGTCGCCCATTGCGCAGCCACGCGTTGTTCGGCGTCACTGGCACCGGCGAAACGATCCGGATGCACTTCGCGCAACAAGTTGCGGTAGGCGCGCTCCAGCGCTTGAGGGTCGATTTCATACGACTCCGGCACGGCGAACAATTCAAAATGATTTTGGGTGAAGTCGGGGCTCATTCGTGAAAAAAGGGCGGCGCTCTCGCCGCCCCTTCATGTTTCTCCGTGTGGTCGGGGTGTTTGTGCCGACATTTGCTTGTATCCGAATCCGAGATCGTGTCACCCCGGACTTGTTCCGGGGCCCAAGTGGGTAACATCAAATTGGGCCCCGGAACGAGTCCGGGGCGACACTTTTTTTAGACGTTGAAACTTTCTCCGCAGCCGCACTTGTCTTTTTCTTTCGGGTTGTTGAACTTGAAGCCTTCGTTCAACCCCTCGCGGACAAAATCGAGCTCGGTGCCGTCGATGTAGGCGAGACTCTTGGGATCGACAAATACTTTCACGCCGTGGCTCTCGAAGGACTGATCTTCTGCGCTCGCGGAATCGACAAACTCCAGTTTGTACGCCATGCCGGAGCAGCCCGTGGTGCGCACGCCAAAGCGCACACCAACGCCCTTACCGCGTTTGGCGAGGTAGTTTTGCACGTGTTGCGCGGCGCGGTCAGTGAGTGTGATCGCCATAATTATTCTGCCGCCGCTTTCATTTCAGTCACCGCCAATTTCGCACGGTAGTCGGCGATGGCGGCCTTGATCGCATCTTCCGCGAGGATTGAGCAATGGATTTTCACTGGCGGCAGCGCGAGCTCTTCGGCAATCTGTGTATTTTTGATCGTACCTGCTTCGTCGATCGATTTGCCCTTCACCCATTCTGTGACGAGCGAGGATGAGGCGATCGCGGAACCGCAGCCATAAGTCTTGAATTTTGCGTCCTGAATGATGCCGTCCGGCCCGACCTTGATTTGCAATTTCATCACGTCGCCGCAGGCGGGCGCGCCGACCATGCCGGTCGCCACACCGGCTTCGTCCTTGCCGAACGAGCCGAC